>CAYQTW010000284.1:0-4856 GCA_964420485.1 uncultured Anaerolineales bacterium | reverse complement strand
CACTACATCAATCTCCGGCACGGGGAAGGCGGCCACCAGCGGGTGGTCGCCGGGGGATTCCACCCACGAGGGCATCTCGGCAAAGATGATACCCCAGTCGGCGTCGCGGGGCAGCGCGCCGTAGCCGCAGTAGCCGCCACTGCCGGGGCAGTAGGTGTTGCCAAAGAGTTCCTGCCCGTCGTCAAACTTGTCGCGGTCGGTGGACTCGCGGTTCATATTCGGCCAGGTCGGGGATGGAATCCTGGTCGTCGTCGTAGCAGCCGGGGTGGTCGGGCGGCCAGCCGACGAAGGGCTTGCCGCTGGCGGACGGGCCGCCACTTTCGTTGGACAGCCACGCTTGCAGCGCGGCCACCTCGTCGCCATCGTCCACGCCGTCCCCGTCGGAGTCGGGGTCCGCCGGGTCGGTACACCACCACTCTTCCTGGGTGTTGGTCAGCCCGTCGCCATCGTCGTCTATGGTGGTGAGGGAGGCGATGCCGGCCTGTTGTTCGGGGGTCAGGGCGTGCATGGCGGCGCGCAGGCTGGCCTGGGCCTCGTAGGGCAAGATGCCATCTTGCCCCACCGCCGACATCCTCGTCGCCTGGGCCAGCACCGGCTGCACGCTTTGCGCCAGCCAGGGGATGGCTTTGGCGTGGGCGCCCACCAGCAGGCCCAGGTCGCCGGTGGCGCGGGGCTGGAAGCGCAGCCGGGCCAGGTCGGCCAGTTGGTCGGCGTCGGCCAGGAGCAGCGCCCAGTCCGGCCCCTCGTCCAGCACCACCACGCCCAACTGGTTCAGGCGGGCGCGGGAGGTAGAGTTGGGGAAGGTGACGCGGGTGCGGTAGGGGCCGGCAAGGGTAGCCTGCGCAGCCGGCGCAGGGAGTGCATAGGCGGCGGTCTGGGAAGACGCTGAGCGAACCCCAGGCGGGATGCTGCTCAACGTCAGCACTAATACCATCATCGTAGCGAACGGTTTTCTCATTCTCGTTTTCATCGCACACTTCCATCAATCAGATTAAGGTTACAGACGCCAAGAGCGCCCCGGCGGAAAGGCACAAAACAGCCCGCCCGCCGGGGCGCTCGCACGTCTCGCAAAAGCACTGTATTTGGTACCGTCAGGGGACGCTCGCTCGTCCATCTCAGCCCCCATAGAAACGCCAGAACCATCTTGGAGGAACAGCCAACACCAGTGTATCACAACTTGCATCCGCGTGCAAGAATATGTGGCTGTTCCAGACATTGCCAGGTCACTTTCGGCCATTAAGAACACTGATTCCAGGACATTAGCGGATCATCCGCTACAAAGAGTGTTTTCGGCATCCCCTGCCTCACGCGCCCAATCCGTCAATGTCTTGAAATCCGTGTTCTCAGATGGCCGAAACGATTACCACACCCGCTCTATATATAAAGAGGCGATTCCGGCCAAAACATTACAAACTAGCCACGAATTTTCCCTTGACTTTTTGCTGGTAGAAGGCTATACTATGAGCAATTCACACGTCTGTCGGGGATCACACTCACCCAGTGACATCCTCCCGGCATTGAGGAAATGATTATGTCCTCTTTGCCCAGGAGAACAGGTTGGCAGGGGTTCTCTTTCACAGAATTGATTCCTCGAGTCTGGCAACGGCTGATCGAGTTTGGCGCCCCCTTGCTGTTTACCGAGGCCGAGGGGCGACTGGCCCTGGCCGAGCGAAAGATCGGGGACTTGGAGCAAAAGTACGCGACGACCCTCGTCCAACTCTGCCGGAATGGCCTGCCCGACGATGCCAGCATAGAGATGCACGAGGATTTCATCGCATGGTCGGGCTGGCAGCGCACCCGTGAAGAGGCCAGCCAAACCATTGCCTCCTTGCAACATCTCCAGGAGAGATCTCTTGCGCTCGCTCCTGCAGGCTAGAATCGCCAGTATCTGGTCTATCTTCTCATCGGCTGGGACAATGCTCCGCACCATTCTCACCTGCCGAGTTTTCCTCACCAATGGTAACACCACACCCCCGTTTCTGCCTCAGCCTTGATCTGACTTGGTCTCTGCGTTTTCTGATCGCTACGATGCCACTTGCCAGGATGGAGCAACTCAGCACTGCCAAACCTACCCAAGGGGCCAGCAGCCGAAACCGGTCACTGGGATAAATCACACCGCCGACAGGTTGGGCAACGCCTTCTCCTGTTGCCGCCCTTACCAGGCCCGTGATCGCGTCACCAATCCCTGTTCCTGCCCCTGCAATGGCACAAACCAGAGGCTCCCCGGCAGCAATGTCAACACTACCATCACCATCGCAATCCGCCCCACCCGGGGGAGCAAGAGCGCCAGTTGCCGCTGCCATTTCCTCCAAATCGGAGAGGCCACCTCCTCCCGAAGATATGCCAATGACCATCGGTGGGTCAAGGGCGAGGATGGCGTCGCGCGTTTCTTCGAAACTGGGCCCTGGATAAGGTATGTCTCCCGCATCTCCTGGTTGGTGAAAAGGAGCGTCGGTCCAAAGAACAAAGATTTTGGTGGCTCCATCTCTGAAATTAGCCCGCTGGCCAAAGGGGATACTTGCCCCAGGGTACCCTTGGGTTGAGAGGTCTTGACCGGCGCCGGTTGCGGCCTGGTAAAGGGCCGGCAACTGACTTTGAGGCCAGTCTACTCCAGAACGGGTAAAGAGTGTAGAAATAGTATTCAATACAGTGTCTGTATCAAACGTGAGATCGACGAGCCTTTCATAAGCCTTATCTCCATCGCCTGCTGAGCCAAAGGGATCGATAGGATAGTCCTCGAACTTTGCCAGGCCGAACCGAGAGTTGGGATATGAGGCTCTCAAGTCCGAGATCATATCTGGTGCTTGATCTTGAAAAACGGGCAGGTCATCGACAAAACTGCCTGAGAGATCAACGAGCATGTAGACGTCGACTGCATCATCGGGAGGTGGTGGTTCACTGCCCGGTTCGATGCGGAAATGACGCGAAGTGGCCCACTGGCCAGGGTTGAATGGAGTACATGGCTTACAGGCACGGACGGACCAGTACAGATCGGTATTGTCCCATTCGGAGCCGAACTGTTTGGTCACCTGGGTACCCCCTTGCCCTTCATCGAAAATCGTAGTGCCGCCAGAGTCCATGTTAGTCACCGTCTTGACCCTGAAGGTGTAGCCGTCAGGCGTGCAGTCCGCGGGAGCATTCCAGTCAAAGGTGATGGTGCGGTCCGATGACGTGTGAACGTAGTGGTCGTTGGGGGAGTTGAGGGTGGGTTCGGAACAAGTGCCGCCGCTGGGATAGATGAAATGAACCTGCGAGCCATTTGTGTGATACTGATACCACGTGCATACGCGGCAACATACACCTTCACACCCGCAGTTCCCACTCCCATCTTGATACCACATATCAGACACTCTACACTGGGAGTCGCTGATCTTTTCCTCTACATAAGCCACATGGCCATACGTTGCATCAACGCCTTGCTCTCCCGGTTCGAGAACAATAATCGCTCCTTCCTGGGGAGGACCCTCAACCACTGTCCAACCTTCGCTGGACGCGCGAGTGTCCCATTCCTGGGCGTTACCCCACGAGTGAGAAGGTAAAGCATCACCAATTGCAGATCGTTTGTACCAAGCCCACCATGTGCAGTTGCCACAACCACCTCCTCCACCGCATCCACATGGATAGGGATTGCCAGAAGCATTATAACCGCAACACGAGTCCACTCCTATTCTTGTTGGCAGAAATGTCGAGACCTTCAAATCGGTAGATGGTAAATCTGTCGTATCATCAATCTCAGGTCCATCAGCAAGTTTGAAACTGTTCAACACTTTATGGTAGACAACTTGCGCTGCTCCGTCATCAAAAGCCCAGTACTCTACCCGAAAAACTCTGTCATTCCACAGAAAAACAGTAGCCAATCGAGCAGGTGCATAGAGGCCTGCTGGTTCTATTGTAAAGACGGCAGGCACACCTTCTACTTGTGCATTGGGCTTGGATGATGACAATCTCTCCTCTGACAAAAGAGGGCGTTGGTATTGATTGAACCACCCCATCAGATCGAAATCTGACATGCCATCCCAGACATCAATGTTAATTTGTACTTCCTGGGGCCCCAGTAAGGTAAGGCGTCGCTTAATGACGTGCTTGGGTGTTCCAATGTTCTCAAGGGTTACCGTAGCTGTCCAGTTAGCTGCCGGATAGTTTATTGAGAATCCATAGTCAGAATCTTTGTACAGCAAACTATTTTTCTGTTCTGGTGGGATGGGCTTGTTTGGCTTCTCTAGCACTTCGGTCTGGCTTTGCCATGCAGCGGATGCGGCCATAGGGGACGTCGTGCACGTCCCTGCAGAAATGATGCTGATCAGTATCAGCGCTAATGCTATTGTTGCAGCAATTGACTTTCTCATCACACACCTCCATAAATTAGATTAGGTTACAGACGCCAGGAGCACCCCGGCAAAAAGGCTCAACAGTCCACTCTTCACTTCGACAAGCTCAACGCAAGCGACAATCTCAGGGCATTATCCACAGGAGGCGCTCGCGCGTCTCGCAAAAGCACTGTATTGGTACTGTCGGAGGACACTCGTCCGTCCATCTCAGCCCCCGTAGAAACGCTAGAACCATCTTGCAGGAATAGCTAACACCGGTGTATCACAACTTGCATCCGTGTGCAAGAATAAGAACACTGATTCCAAGACATCAACGGATCAATCCACGCTTGACTGCTCCGCGTTGACTGCAGATATCGTTGGACACAGATTGTCACGGATAAAGCCGTCTCGTTTACAAAAATCCACTTCCGGCATCCCCTGCCCAATCCGTCAACGTCCTGAAATCCGCGTTCTCAGATAGCCGAGACGACGACCGCCACCCGCTCTACGTATAAAGAGGCAATTCCGGCCCAAACATTACAACAT
>CAYQTW010000283.1:0-4859 GCA_964420485.1 uncultured Anaerolineales bacterium | reverse complement strand
GTCTGATAACTGTGAATGGACCGGGCGTCATCACTATCACCCACGATGGATCCAATGGCTACTACTGGTTCACCACCGATGGAACGGCAGGCACCTACACCATCATCCCGACCTTGCCGGCCGGATGCGTGCTGGACACCTCCTGCCCGCAGCAGGATCCGCCGCCGTTTGACCCGACAGGGCTCCAGTCTCCCGTTGTTCTGGGTAACGGTGAGATTGCCTCTACTGGTTATCTGACGTCCGGCGAATGCACCACCTATTACCTGACCCTGGATTTAGCGGCTGCCGATCCGGTCATCATCAACAACAACATCCCCCTCCTCTGTCCCGTGCCCGTCGGCGGCCATACGGAGACAGTGGAGACGCCGGTGTTGTTGCAACCGTGGCTCCTGCTGGCCGCAGTGGTCAGCACGGCAGCCATCGCAGCGCTGGCGCTCAAGCGGCGCACGGCCTGAGAGTCAGGAACAGCCAAATACGATTGTGACGTAAACGTAGCAGCCCCCTGGCCTTGAAACAGACCAGGGGGCTGTTGTTTTACGAAACGAGGCCCCGGTCATTCGGGGCGACTCCCTATGCAGCGATAGCAATTTGACGAGGCATAATCAATGGTCGCACAACCTTTCTGGCATAACTGTCCACGTCCTCAGTGACGCGGTTCACCAACCGGTTGACGTTTTCCGCCACGTACCCGTCTACGAATTCCTGGCCACAATTGGGACACACCCTGGCCGGCACGTTGCTCACCGCGACCCGAGTATTATGCAACTCAAAGATCATTTCTATCACACCTTCCTCGACCTGCTGTCCACACTCTGGGCATTTGAAGGATATGTTCATTTGTGCTTCCCCTTCCTGCGTATTCTAAAACCAATCCATAGTCTGTCGTCTGGAATGTAGACAGTGGTAATCAGCAACACACTGACTTGTGAGTAATCACAAACGACGTGTAGTGGTATTTCGTGAGAGAGCATTGCAAAGACGAGGGCCCTCTGGCGATCAGGATATTCTTCGATCACTTCGCCGGTCAAGATTGCGCGAACGGCATCTTCTGGCTCGACTCCATCCTTCTTCGACTCGGTTAGCGCGTGGGTGTAGAAAAAGTACCTCCCCTCAAGTATCAATCTGCGCATCTCGTCGAGTTTCACTGACGTCGCCTCCACGATGTTACACTTTTCACGCTCAAGTAGTATTGTACTCGATTGTCTCCAAAAGGCAAGGCCCTGGGCAGTTGGAAAGATAGGTCTTGCTGGCCGCGCTGGTCGCCACGGGCGCCGTCGCAGCGCTGGCGCTCAGGCGGCGCACGGCCTGAACCAACGCATCTACTGGACACCAGGCGGTTAGCAAAACCGCCTTACAAACAAACGGCCCTGCTGCTCGTGAGAGCAGCAGGGCCATGGCTTTTTATCACGCGACGGCCCTTTGAGAGCGTTTCACGTTTGGGACAAAGGGAATGCGGTTGCGATTTGAAATAGCCGTTTCAGCACGTGCTGACCACTCTCCAGACAAGAGTAGAAGACTAGCAATCCGGCTTGGTGTTCGGCCAGGAACGCTCCCATCGTCTGGACATAAGGGTTTTCCACCTTGGGCGCCATGCGGATGAGTTGATCCAGACGTGCGGTTGCCACAGCGAGAGTAGGCGACCAGAGTGTGCGCATCAGCAGGCGTTGGAAGCGCTGGGCGCCTTGCCAATGACGTCGAGCCTGGTCACGGGCCGCCACGGGCTCTTGGCGTTGTTTCCGCTCCGCGTCTGACAAAGTGCCTGGGTGCTTCTTGTCAAAGGCAGCTAGCGCCTTGACCGTCCGCCGACTGCTTGCCCCGGCGAACCAGCATCAGAGCCTGGACTGCCAGGCGCAACGTCGTGTAGAGTGTTGTGGGCGAAATCCCCAAGGCATCCGCCAAAGTCCGCATCGGTTGCCCCTCGTCCCAGACAAAGGCCCGCAAGATCGCTTTGGCTATCGCCACCAACCAAGCAATGTCATCGGATGTCAGGTTTTGCTCGGCCTTCAAACGGCGTCCTATCTCGCGCATCGTTGCCTCCCCGTATCAGTAGATCGGAAGGCACATTATCACCGATTCGGCAAAAGTGTCCAGTGCAAAGTTGTAGCTCATTCGTTCGGTTTGAACACTACCAGGATTTACGCCCACGTGTACTAGGGTGCGCGAGTTCTTCGAGCAACGTTTTGGCTTTTCGCAAATCCGGCGTGTCAAACCCTTCGCTAAACCAGTTATAAATCCCGGCCAAGAGCTGCCGGGCCTTTTCTCGCTTGCCTTGCCTCTGCCATAGACGACACAGAATCATCACCGCCCGCAATTCCCAGGATTTGGCCCGCTGGCGGCGGGCAATCTCGATGGCCTGGCGCAGACAATCTTTGGCTTCCGCCTCAATCTGGTCATCGCTTTCCATCATCAGCAACAACTCTCCCTTGCGCAGGTAAAGTTCTGCTTCAAAGTGGCGCTCGCCGGTTCCCTCTACCAACGCCAGCGCCTCCGCCACCACGTCTAGCCCCTCTTTGACCTGCCCTGCGTTCCTACACGCCTCGGCAAAGTTTGCGAGCTGCTGCGTGTGAGATGCAATGATGCCCACAGATTTGCACGCAGCCACCCCTTCACGCAGGCTGGCGATTCCCTCTTCCATCCGCCCCCGCTCGGTCAATACCCGGCCCTTGACGCACATCCCCCAGGCCCGATACAGCGCAAATCCCTGCTCGGCCCAGAGTTGCAACAGTTCCTCTGCGTCTTCGAGAGCCATATCGTACTCTCCGCGCCGTAGATGAATGACACAGCCGGCTATGCCCAGGGCAAAGCCCAGGCTAAAAGGATGCTCCAGCCTGCGCGCCAGGGCGATGGTCTCCTCGGTCCGGCGGAGCGCCTGATCCGGATAGCCCAGGAACCATAGGAGCCAGCTCGAATACGCCAGGCAGGTCACCTTCATGTCTTGGCCGATGGGAATGGCCAGGGGATGATGGCGCTGCGGATCGTAGCCGGCGAGCGCGTGATCGAGGTGGGTCTGGGCGCGGGTGAATTCCCCCAGATACAGCAGGGATATCCCCATCACCGCGTGGGCCACTGCCAGTTGTGCCGGGTCTTGCATCTGCCGGGCGAGGCCGAAAAGTTGCTCTGCCAGATCGAACGCCTTTCGATGTTTTGCCCGCGGCATATCAAAGCTCCATTGCAGAAGCAGCGTTTGAAAGACCTCCGGCGTCTGGCCGATCTGCCGGCACAATTCGCGGGCGCGGGCGTAGGCGCGGCCTAGTTCTGGTGCTCCGTAGCTCTTGAGAGCCTGAAGCGGAGTACCCAGAGCGATTTGCAATGCCAGTTCTCGCCGGGCGCGCTCGGGCGAGTCTGGCCGAGTTCTGAGCAATTCGATTCCCCGTGTATAGTGTACGATGGCCTCTTTGTGGGCGGACATCTGCACGGCTCTCTTCCCCGCCTGGAGCAGGTAATCTGCCGCCTCGTTCACCATACCCGCCGCCTCAAAATGGTGCGCCAATTGTACAACGATCCCGGCCTTGCTCTCCCCGTACAACGTCTCCAGCGCGTTGCCTACGGCCTCGTGCAGACGCGCCCGTTCGACCTCGTCCAGGCGGTTGTACAGGTATTTCTGGAACAGGTAATGCCGGAAGCGATAGCGGGACAACCGCCGCCCGTTCAGCCGCTGCAGACTTTGGGCGACCACCATGCGATGTCGTTTGTTCAACGCGCCGCTCAAACGCCGGGCGACCTCGTCCTCGTCGAGGCCCTGCACGCGGGCCACCACCTCGACGGTGAAATCTCCCCCCTCCACACTGGCCGCCGTCAACGTCGCTTGCCACTCCTCCGGCAGCTGGCTGAGGCGCTCCGCGATGACCGCTTCCACCCGCGCCGGCAGTTTTTCCCAATCCAGGGTCGGTCCCTCCATCCACCGTCCAGTCTCGTCCCGTACCAGATCTCCTCGTTCTCGCAAGCCCCGCAGTAGTTCGACGGTAAACAGTGGATGCCCGTCGGTGTGCTGGTAGAGCGTCTCACGGAATGTGGCGCTCAGGCGATTTGGCTCGCTGTCCAAGAAGGCCTCCACAAACTGCCGCCCGTCGGCTTGAGCCAGATCCACCCGGATGTCCCCAAAATCGCGCTGGAATTCGTTGACGATGGGTTCCAGAGGATGACGTTCTCCGTCGCGCCCCAGCGCCACCTCTCCCGGCCGGTAAGCGCATACGACCAGTATCCGGCTGCCCGCCAGTCGCCGCCCCAGGTGGAAGAGCAGGCTGACTGAACCGGTGTCTGCCCACTGCAGATCGTCCAGCACGAGGATCAACGGATACCGGCGCGCCAGGCTCTGCAACACCCTGGTGATCTGCTCGAACAGATCCACCTGCTGCAGGTCGGTCGAGTCAGGGTGAATCGCTGCGCGTTGCACCAGATCGTCCAGCCGGGTCCGCCAGATCGCCCCACGAGGTGCAAAAGCCTCCACGCGCAGTGCCAGGGCCGCCCCAGGTACAAAGAGGTCAATCAAGTTCGGACCGGCATCCACCAACACCCGCACCGCGTCGGGCAGCACGGCCCATAAACGAAGGGCGTGTTCGTGGGTGATGGCACCTCCCGCCCGTTTGGCTTCGATATCTCCGGTGAGCAGTTGTACGATCTCGCGGAAGGGCAGGTATGGGTCGCCGATGCCGGTGTGCGCGTTGCAGTTTCCACCGGCCGCGACGACGTCGCCGTGCGTCTCCATGGACCGCCGGATGAACTCGTCCACCAGCGCAGTCTTGCCGCTGCCCGCGTCGCCGGTGACGAAAACCACCCGGCCCTGGCCAGCGAGCGCTGTTTCGAGAAACCCGTTTAGTTGAGCTAACTCACTCTCCCGCGCAACGAAGGGAGTGAGGGGG
>CAYQTW010000282.1:0-4888 GCA_964420485.1 uncultured Anaerolineales bacterium | reverse complement strand
ACAATAGCGCAAGGGGCGGGCTTGGACATCACACGAGGTAAATGACGTGGACAACGCGAACGATTCCCCATCCCCCCAATACTCTCAGAACAAAATGCCGCCGCAGGCATGGATCATCGCGGCGGTACTTGTTGTGTCAGCAATCCTACTGGCCCTGGCCGCTCTCTTGGCCTGGCGCACGACGCAGACGCCATTCCCCGGCCTGTTCACCGAACCCACCCTGATCGTCAACGACCTGGGTGACGCTACATGGCCCGGCTACGCTGCCGGCCTCCATTTCCCCGACCACCTGGTGGCCCTCGACGGCCGGCCGCTGGGAAACACCACGGCGCTGATGCGCGAACTGGCCCAGTACCAGCCTGACGATGTGGTCACGCTGACAGCGCGAGGCGAGGACGGCGCACCGCGCGACGTGCAGGTGCGCCTGTCGCCCTTCCCCATCGAGAAACTGACCAGTTTCTTTACCCTCTCCTACGCTCTGGGGTTGATCTACCTGGTGATCGGCGTTTGGGTCTTTGTGGCGCGGCGGCACGAACCAGCCGGACATGCGTTTGCAATGTTGTGTGCCCTGGTTGCGTTGAGCCTGGGCCTGCTATTCGATCTTTACACCACTCATTGCCTTACACGCCTATGGATCGTTGCCATATCTCTGGTCGGCAGCGCTGCCATCCACCTGGCACTGGTATTCCCCCAGCGAGTGCGCTTTATCGAGCGTACTCCCGCCCTCAGCTATCTGGCCTACGTGCCGGGTGTAATCATCGCCATCATCAATCAATTTACCATCTTGAATTTCCAGACGCCCACAGCCTACTTTGACACCTGGTACGCGGCCTTTGCCTTTGCAACCGTGGGTATTATTACCATTCTGGCGATGATGGCCCACCGGTACTTGAATTCCCAATCGCCCATCGTGCAGGGCCAGGCGCGTACTATTCTATGGGGTAGCCTGCTGGCCTTTGGCCCAGCAGTGGCCTGGTTCCTCATCAGCCGTTACCGTGGTGGAGCTTTTCCTCCGGGGCTCATTCTACCCTGGTTGATCCTGCTCCCTCTGTCCATCGCCTACGTCATTCTCCGCTACCACTTGCTCGACATCACTCTGGTGATCGGCCGAGGCATCACCTACTCGATATTGAGCGTCGTGATAGTTGGGGCGTATTTCTTCATACTTTACATACTCAGCCACGTGTTCGGCGTGACGCTAGAGGCCAGCCACCCCTTCGTCCTGGGTATCTTTGTCCCTTTAATGGCGCTGCTCTTGAGCACAGTATGGGTGCGTCTGCAACATGCGATTGACCGAGTCCTCCTGCACGAAGCGGTTGACCATCGCCAGGTAGTGAGCCACTTTGCCGGCCAGTTGACCGACATTGTAAAAGTATCATCGCTCACAGAGGCTCTGGACGAAACACTGGAAACAGGCTGGGGCTTGCAGTTCGCGGCATTGTTCCTGTACGATTCGCGGCGCGCGCGCTACGTGCCTCACGTCATCGGAAACAGACCATTTCGACCTGTGACCTTTGCATGGGAGGGGCCGCTGGCCCACCAGATGCTTGAGCAGCGTAAAAGCATTTATATCTACAAGGATCGTCCCCTGCCCTCCCACCTGATGGCCGAGCGCGAACCACTGGATGTTCTACGCCCCGCGCTCTTCATCCCAGCGCCAGGCCACGGCTGGTTGACACTGGGACCCAAGCGGAGCGGTGCACCTTTCTCCTCAGACGACCTAGTCTCGCTGGAGGCGCTCGGCTCCCACGTAGCAATGGCCCTGGAAAAAACGCGCCTCGTCAGCGACCTGGAGCGGCGCGTGGCAGAGTTGGAGGCGCTACGTTGGATCGGACAGGCAGTCAACTTTACGATGGACGTAGACGACCTGATGGAGTTGATCTACGCCCAGACCAGCCGTGTGCTCGACACCAGCAACTTTTATATCGCGCTGTATAACTCGGAGAAAAAGACCATCTCGTTCGCTTTCTACGTACAAGAAGACGAACGGTTGTACCCGGATGATGAGTGGTCGGTGGAGATGGGCCTGACCGGCGAAATCGTGCGTACCGGGCGGCCCATCGTGACAGAGGATTATCTCCAGGAATGTCTGCGCCGGGAGATCACGCCTGGCGGCCACCCAGGACGAGCCTGGATGGGAGTGCCACTCAGTGCCGGCGATCAGGTCATCGGGGTGATGAACGTTTCCAGTTTCGATCCCACCGTAACCTACTCTGACGAGCAGTTGAACATCTTTTCCGCCATCGCCGACCAGGCTGCCGCGATCCTGGATAAATCGCACCTCTACCAAGAGATGGAGGAACACACCCGGCGGTTGACTGCCCTCAACGAAGTTAGCAGCGTCATCACCTCAACCCTGGACTTGGCGGCTGTGCTCAACCTGATCATGGACACGGCGGTTGAACTTCTCAAGGCCGAGGCCGGGTCACTGATACTGATAGACCAGGATACTGGCGAATTGGTCTTTGAGGTGACCGCCGGTCCGGGCTCTGCTGACCTGGTGGGAACGCGCCTTCCGCCCGGCACCGGCATCGTGGGCACGGTGGTCAAGGAACGCCAGCCGGTCATCATCAGGGATGCACAAGCCGACAAACGCTGGTATCAGGGACTCGACGACCACACCACGTTCATCACTCGCTCCATCATCGCCGTGCCGATGATCAGCCGGGGCCGCGCCATCGGCGTGATCGAACTGCTCAACCGGCGTGACGGCGGGCCGTTTGGCGAGGATGACGAGCGGCTGCTGACAGCATTTGCGGCCGACGCCGCTGTCTCCATCGAGAACGCCAGACTGTTCACCCAGACCGATCAGGCTCTGGCTGAACGGGTGGAAGAACTCTCGATGATGCAACGCATTGACCGGGAACTCAACGCCACCCTGGACTATGATCGGGTGATGAGCCTGACACTGGATTGGGCGCTGCAGATAACGAGAGCCGACGTAGGACTCGTGGCCGTCGTCATAGAGACAGAGGATGGCGTGCGCGGACTAGACTTTTTGGCCAACAGGGGCTACCCGGAGGAACTGATCTCTACCCACGAGGAAGAGCCCTGGTCGTTGGAACGAGGAATCATCGGGCGGGTGGTGCGGATCGGTGAACCTGAACTCGTAGTTAATGTGGAAAACGACCCCGACTACATACCAGTAGTGCCAGGAATGGTAGCCCAATTGACGGTCCCCATCAGGCGGGAGGAACAAATCGTCGGCGTCATCGCCCTGGAGTCATCCCACGAGAAACATCTCAACCCAGAGGCGCTAGAGTCCATCATCCGTCTGACCGACCACGCAGCCATTGCTATGGAGAACGCCCGTCTCTTTGAGCAAGTGCGCCGCGCCAACGATGCCAAGACCGAGTTCATCTCTTTCGTCTCTCACGAACTCAAGCAGCCGATGACCTCAATCAAAGGCTACACCGACCTGTTGATCCAAGAAGTGGGAGGGGAACTGAGTGACGCGCAGCGCAGTTTTCTCGGCACAGTGCGCTCGAACGTGGAGCGGATGAATAAACTGGTCAGTGACCTGCTAGACGTCTCGCGCCTGGAGAGCGGCCGCGTGCGGCTAGATCTCGGGGACGTGTTCATCGCCCAGGTGATTGAAGACGTGCTGCAAACAACACGCAAGCAGATCGAGGGCAAGCAACAGATATTGGAGATAGACGTCCCATCCGACCTGCCGCTCGTGAGGGGAGATCAAGACCGACTGGTGCAAATCGTGACCAACATGGTGAGCAATGCCCACAAGTACACGCCCGCAGGGGGACACATCACGATTTGCGCGCAACGGTGGCCGGACGAACCAGACAAATTCATCATGTGTTCAGTAACCGATACCGGCGTAGGGATCACCCCTCAAGATCAGGAACGCCTCTTTACCAAGTACTTCCGGGCCACCGATCCAGCCGTACGTAGCGTGCCCGGCACCGGGCTAGGACTCGTCATCACCAAGAGACTGGTGGAACTACAAGGGGGCGAAATCTGGGTCGAGAGCGAAGAGGGCCAGGGTAGTACCTTTGCTTTCACCATCCCAGTGGCGGAATAGAGTAGGCAAGTAGATAAGTAGACAAGCCCCCTTTGTCTACTTGTTTACTTCCCACCCTTCCCCTATGGCTCCCGGAAACGGGTCTCTAGCTGTTCCAGCAATTCCGCGGCCTCGACCAGTTTGTCCAACGGGTTATCCTTGCCCGTAAAGTACCGGTAGTCGCACGGCATCACATCGAGCGTGCGCACCAAATCGTTATGCCGGTCCCGCACTGCCCCAGTGCTGATGCCGTAGAAAGCCGCGATCTCCCGTCGCTTCACCGGGCGCAGATTGACCTTACGCACCGTATAGTCGAGCGCCGCTGCCCAAGTCTCTGCCTTGCGCACGATGAGCGCGTCGCGTCCGAGAGTTATGCGGTACTCGAGCCACATCTGAATAGCGGCGCCGATCTCCTCAATGGGCGCCCCCGACGCAGTCATCTTGTCGGTGAGCAACAGTTCCACCTCGTCCATCCCGCTGGCAAAAAGTTGCTCGAAACGATCTTCCAGCGGCGATTCGGGCTCTAGCCGCATAAAGTCGGCCAACGCTCGCAATGCCTGGTCGAAATCACCACTGCGAGCCAATGCCCGGGCCAGATAAAGCCGGTAATCCGGCTCATCGGGGACGAGTCGGGCAGAGGTCTCGAAACATTCGACTGCCCGGTCAATGTCCCACTCCTCATAAGCCTGAACGCCCTGCTTCTCGTACTCTTTTGCCTTGCGACGGTCTCCCGCGCTGACTCGCTTCTTTGCCATTGCACCTACTCCTTCAGTGAGGCCGTCAATGTCATCGAGTTAAGAGATGAGAACCAGACCCGCCAGGTTTTATGAGGCACTTTCGAACGGAAATACACTGTTAATCGTGTCGAAT
>CAYQTW010000281.1:0-4896 GCA_964420485.1 uncultured Anaerolineales bacterium | reverse complement strand
ACGGGAACCTCGATTTCCGACACGATGGCAGCACAAAGATGTCGTTGAGCGACACGGGCGATCTGGACGTGAACGGCAATGTGGATGCCGATAGCCTGACCATTGATGGGCACAAGCCGATTATCTTCCGGAACTTTCACGCTAGCGGCCACAACTATGCTCATTGGACGACTACTTATTCGGCTGCCGATTGGGCCTGTGGGGTCGTCTCGATCAGGGCCAAAGGGAATCTGGATGAGAACTACTCCGAATATAAAGATCTGGTCAGGGCACAGACATACACCGGTAATAGCGTATGGCACTTGTATGTGGACTTTCCGAACGAGGACGGGACAGAAGAATGGTGGGTCACTCTGATGTGCGTTGATACCAATATAGTGCAATGGGACCCTGACGTGGAATTCCAACCCTGACTTGGAATTCGAGGGGTAAGTTTGGGCTTCCCCCCACGTGCATACTCCGATTTTAGTCATTTGTCTTTGGGAGGGCAATTATGAAACGGAGAGCCCTTATGTTTGTCATGATAACCGCCATCGTCGCCCTGGGCCTGGCCGTGACCCACCGCGTTCTGGCCGGCGGATCGTTCGCGCCTGTGTCCCAATCCGGCCCGCCGGTAAAGCTCGACGGGGCGGGCGCTTCTGTCAGCGCGGTGGACGGCCCCACCGCCAGCGGCGGCGGCTTTACCTTCGAGCCAAGCAGTTTCCCACCCAACCGGCTGACCCAGGACGACGTGAATGGCATCCCGGGTTGGGACACCAACCCTGGTCACATCGGCCTGCCCGGCATTGATAACGGCAAGGTGTACGCATTGGCTGTGGCCGAGGATGGTACCGTCTATGTCGGCGGCGACTTTACCGACGCCGGCGGCGTGACGGCGGCCGACTATATCGCCAGGTGGAACGCGGACGGCTGGTCGGCTGTGGGCAGCGGCGTGAACGGCGTGGTGAGAGCGATCGCCATAGCCCCCAACGGGCGCGTCTTTGTCGGCGGCGAGTTCACCTCCCCCGGCAACCATATCGCCCGCTGGAACGGCAGCAGTTGGTCCGCGCTGGGCAGCGGCGTCAACGCAACCGTCAACGCCATCGCCGTCACCTCCAACGGCGACGTCTACGTCGGCGGCGAGTTCACCTCGGCCGGCGGCGTGGGCGTGAGGGGGATCGCTCGCTGGAACGGCTCCTGGCACGACGTGGGCGGCGGCGTCACCGACGCATTCAGCAGCCCCGGCTCTGTGAACACCCTCGCAGTCAGCGACGCGGATGTATACGTGGGCGGCGATTTCGCCCAGGCCGGCGGCGTCTCTGCGGATTACGTCGCCCGTTGGGACAGCGGTGCGGGTCAATGGGAAAGCCTGGGTTCCACGTTGAGCTACGAAGTGGACGGCCTGGACACCAACGGCACTGAGCTGTACATCGCCGGGCGGACCGGCGTCAACGGCGGCTTTCGCTTCTACCAATACACCCTGGCGGACGAGACCTGGTCGCAACTGGCCGAGTGCGCCCACCCCGGTTCCGACGACGAGCGTATCTATGCCGTCGCCGCCAGCCAGAACAACATCTTTGTCGGAGGCCGGTTCAGCGCGATTGGCGGGACAAGCGCCGACTGGATCGCCCACTGGAACAGCCGCGACGAGACATGGTCCGCGCTGGGTAGCGGGATGAGCGGCTCCACCGGCCTGGACGACGGCATCCATGCCCTGGCGCTCGACGGCCCCAGCCTCTACCTCGGCGGCACATTTGACCAGGCCAACGGCCAGGAGGCGAACCGTCTCGCCCACTGGGTGCAGCCCATCGCCGATCTGGGCCTTGTGCAGCGCGTTTCCCCGACTGACACGGTCTATGCCGGGGAGTACATTACCTACGAAGTCACGCTCATGCACCACGGCTACCACCAGGCCACGGACGTATTGCTGGAGGACGCTCTGCCGGCTGACGTGACTTTTGACAGCGCGTCCAACGGCGGCGTCTACGACGCGGGCGCGCACACCGTCCGCTGGAGCTGGGGGACGCCGCTGGACGCCGAAAGCCGCGTCGTCCGGCGCATCGTGGCCCTCGTCCCCGGCGACACGCCCACCGGCACCCTGCTGACGAACGTCGCCGCTGTGGAAGCCGACCAGTACGACCCGGCGCTGAGCGCCGTCTTTCCCGCCAACAACGCCTATACCACTACGGCCACCGTCCACGCCAAAGTGATTCTGGAGCTCGACAAGAACGCGCCGGCCACCGGCGACGTCGGCGACACGCTGGTCTATACGTTGGTCGTGACCAACACCGGCCCTTCCGCCGCCAGTAAGGTCACTTTGCAAGACGATCTGCCGCCCGGCGTCTGGTTCGATGCGGCCTCGGCCGGCTGCACCGGTAACGGTGCACAGGTCACATGCGACCTGGGGGCGATGCCCTCCGGCGGCCCCAACAGCGTCAAGACGGTCAACATTGAGGTTGTCCCCTACATTGCGGGCATTTTGACGAACACAGCCCAGGTCTCTGCGCCGGAGGCGGAGCATACGGCCGCGGCGACGGCGACGACCGAGGTCAGCGGCACGGTCGGCCTGAGCATTATGAAGACGGACGGCCTCGACGAAGTGGGACTGAATGAGCCGTTGACCTATACCATCCGGGGTTGGAACAGCGGCGGTGCGGCGGTGCCCAACGTGCGTATCACCGATACACTCCCGGCGACGCTCACCCTGCGCTCGGTGGACATCAGCAAGGGAACGTGCAGCGGCTCCACGACCATCCTCTGCGACGTCGGCACGCTGGACAGCGGCGAGATCGTCACGCTCACCATCGGCGTGACTCCCACCACGGAAGGGCTGCTCATCAACACGGCCCTGATCGGCGGCAGCGGGATGGAGACGAAATCGGACGACGACTCTGACACCTGGGTCAGGAACGTGGCCGATCTGCAACTGACCAAGAGCGGCCCCGGCGCAGCGACGACGGGACAACCCTTCGACTATCACATCACCGTCGTCAACGACGGCCCCGCGTCCACCGACGACGTGGTCCTGACCGACGACTTACCCGACGGACTTTACCTGAACTCGGCGTGGAGCACGGTGGGGACGTGCGCGTCGAGCGGCGGCCCCGAATCGGCGCTCGTCGAGTGCGACATCGGAACGCTGGCGAACGGACAGCAGGCTGACGTGACGATCAACGTCACCCCGCTGACGCCGGCCGTCATCAGCAACACCGCCGCCGTCGCCGGCGCCAAACCCGACGACGAGCCGGACGACAATGAAGAGACGGCGGAGACCACGATTCACGCCGGGCCGGTGCAGACCCGCACGGTGGATGGGCTGACCATCGAGGCTTATGTCTTGCTCGACCTGGGCGGCGGCCAGACGCAGGCCTACGGCGTCGTCTCGCTGGGGGAGCACTTTTATATGGCCGGCCCCAATGACTCGGTCATATTTGACAGCGACAGCCTGACCGGTACGGGCACGCTGGCGCTGAAAACGGGCGAGCTGCCCGTCTTTGACGGCGAGTTCACCGCTGCGGCTCCCGGCTGGGAGCTGGCGTTCGTCGGCGGCGGGTCGGCTCTGCCGCACCTGGCGGGCTTTACGTTGGATAGCAGCACGCTGACCGGCGTGAATCTACTCACCGGTCAGGTCACCGGCTCGACCACGGCGTTGCGCCTGGAGCCGCCGGGTTGCAGCGCGGTAGTGGCGGCCGATTTTACCATCACCCCCGGCCCGGTCTTTAGCGGCACGATCACCGATCCCTTTACTATGGTGGCCAGCGCGTTCAATCTCGAAGCACAAGCCGGCGCGACGCTTTCCAACGACGGCGTCACCGCCGAGCCTGTCGACCTGGTGCTGCCGGCCTACTTTGGCAGCGGCGTCGTCGAAGGCGCGTCGCTGCTGGTCAAGCCGGACAGTCTGCGGCTGGGTGGGATGGCAGGCGTCGGCTTCGACGTGCCCGATCTGCGGTTCGACAATCAAGACACGCTGGTGATCAAGAACGCGGAGGGCGTGCTGGTGCGCAAGGGGGACGCTTACGTGATCGTCATGCGCAACGGCGAGCTGCACGTCACCCTGCCCGGCAACGCGCCCGTCATCCCGCTGGGCGAGGCGCGGCTCAACAGCGCCGGCGAGATCGAGGTCGAGCGGCTGTCCGAGTTCGATCTGGAGGTGGCCGGCGGCGCGCTGACGATTGACCGCTCGCTCTTGACCAATCCCGAGCTGGCGGTGAGCATAGCGGTATACCGGTGGCCCGACAACCTGGGCGGCAAATACGAAAACATCCCCGACGTGCATATCACGGCCTCCGGCGTCCTCACCATCGCCGGAAACGTGGACATCCCCCTGCCCGACATTGAGCTTCTGGGCGGCGAGACGCTGCGGGTGAACGACCCCATCGGGAATCTGATCGAGGAAACCGAGGGTTACTCGTTCCAGATCACCAGCGGCGAGGTGCAGGTGATGTTGCTCCAGCAGAACGATCACACACTCGACCTGGCCGCAGGCGAGGTGGACGTGGACGGCCACTTTCGGGGGCGGCTGGTACAGGATACGCTCACGCTCGACGTCGCCGGAGCCAAACTGACGATTGACGGTCTCTCCAGCGGCTGGCCGCTCGACGATCAGAATGGCCTCTCCATCGTTCCGGTCAGCAGCAGCCCGGTGGCCCAGGGCGCCGTCGGCCAGGGAACGTGGCAGTTGCCGGCGTCGCTAGGCGGCGGCGCGCTCGCCTTCGATGCGCCCATCGTCATTGACGGCAGCGGCCTGCATATCAACAACGGCAACCCGGTCTCTTTCCCCGATACTTTCCTGGCGGCGGATGGGTTCCCGGTGCTGGACAACCTGGTCACACTAGGCGAAGGGGATGACCGCACTTACGAGCTGAACCTGGCGGGTAGCATTTCGGTCACCATCCCCGGCTTTAGCGGCCTCACCTC
>CAYQTW010000280.1:0-4923 GCA_964420485.1 uncultured Anaerolineales bacterium | reverse complement strand
AATTGTCCCGGCCGGGGACGCCCACGACGGGGCAGCTCCCCCCCTCATTCCCCCCCGACGGGGAGGAGGGATCACAGGTACCGGTGGCCTGGCCCAGCGCGTCGGCGAACTCGGTGGAGCCGGGCGGATCGTCCAGCGGCATGTGCAGCGCCGTGGTGCCCGCATCGTAGAGGTCGCTCACCTCTTCGGCGTCAAAGGCGCGCTTGTAGATGGCGACCTGGTCTATCTTGCCCCGGAAGGGAGCGGTGTTGGTATAATCCCAGGTGACCGCCACCTCGTCAATCCATCCCCCACCACGATTGCTCTCGAAACGCTGGACGTGATCCTCCGCTCCCGGGTCGTTCGTGTCGAAGCGATAGACGCCCAGCAGATCGCTGACGCCATCGTAAACTATTGAAGGCGGATCTTGCGGTTCATCATTCCCGTCGCTGCTGTAATGACAAGACTCTTGCACCTGGTCGTCCTCATAGACGCGAATCTCGGCATAGTCCGTGAATGACCTCGTGACGCCGATGTCGGCCTGGTAGTCCAGACACCAGGATTGGGCCTCGGCCGCCTCCTTTTCGGTCAGGGCCTCCTCCATCCAGACCTGCTCCCACGCCCCCTCATCCTTTCTGAACTGGATCAGGTACTCGCCGGCTTGATCGCCGCACCACATGGTGCATTCAGCGGGGGTGTAGAAATAAAAGTGCTGGTCGGTGGGGTCAAAGCCCAGGTGGTAGGTATTGCCGCCCCCGGCGGTGTTAAAGGCGAACATCACACCATCCGTGGTCATGCCGCCCTCGGGGTAGACCCAGCCGCCAAAGGAGAGCGAATCGCCGGTCAGATAGGCGGAAACCCCATCGGCTGTGATATAGTCGTCCGCGCCATCAAACTGGGGCGCATTGCCATATTTGCCATAGTGCCCCGACGCCGGGCAACCGTCCCCCTCGCACGCTCCATTGTTGGCGTAGCCAGAATCGTCGCGAAAGATGGTGGCGTTTTCGGCCTCGTCCAGGCGCAGCAGGAGCAACGGCGCGTCCTCCTCGCGCACATGCGAATCGAGCGTCAACACGTGCGGGTCGGAGGGGACGCCGGGGTGAAAGCCAAAGGTCTTTTCCTGGAAATCGGTCAACTCGTCCATGTCTCCGTCTATGCTGAGCGGGTCGGATGTGACCCAGGTGCGCAGTTGGCTGCCGTCGGCGGCGAAATCGTAGACGAATTCCCAGCCGTCCACTTCCTCCTGGTCGGTCAGCCCGTCGTAATCGGTGTCGGCGCGCAGGGGGTCCGTGCCCAGGATGACTTCCTCGCGGTCGGTCAGGCCGTCGTTGTCGCTGTCGGGGTCCTGGGGGGCGCTGCCCTGTTGGAGCTCGAAAAAGTCGGAGAGACGGTCGTTGTCGGTATCCCAATCGTGGTCGTCGGGGTCGGCGCCGTCGTCCACCCCGTTGCGCAACCCGTCGCCGTCGGCGTCCTTGAGACGGGAGAAGGCGGGGTCGCTATCCTGGCTCCAACCCAGCCCGTAGCCGCCGTCTTTTTCCACCAGGGCGTAGAACTCGTCCAGCGTGGGCGGAAAGACGTCGTAATACAGGCTCTGGCCCAGGTTGGTGTGGCCGGTGTCCCGCATGGTACGGACGTAACAGACGGGAATGAGAAAGGGGGTCCCAAACAGCCAGAACGCCCAGCATTCCTGAACCGGGATAGCATACCCCTCTGCCAGGTAAAGGGGCAGCGTGCGGTTGATGCCCGCCTCCTCCAGTGGAATCTCCCTGTCGGTAACGGCGATCAGCTTGGCGTAATCATCGCTGAGTTCCTCCCAATCGTCGGAAATGTCCCCCCGCTCAAAACCCTCGTGGATGTCTTTTTTCCAGGTGTGCAGTTGATAGTCAAACGTAGAGGACTTTAGTGTTTTGGTGCTGTACTGCCACCAATAGGCCCCGGCTTTCCAATCGTAATTGGTGTCGGACCAGTCAATCAACATGAGCCGGTTTACAAGCGTTGTGCTGATGACCAGGTCATTTCCCACCGACAGCCCTTTGTCAGGGTCGACAAAGCTCTGTTCGAACTCGTCAATGTCGAGCCGTTGCCACCATCCGATGCGGACCATCACGTTGGCGCTGTATATGGTCCACTTTACGCCCTCGCTGATCACCCCCTGGATGCCGCTGTGCTCGCAGAACCAGTTTTTCGAATCGGTGGCATCGCAAGCCCACATGGCGATATAGTCAATCAACCAGATCAAGGCAGCAATGATCTGGCCGACGACGGGGATCATGCTGATAGCCATCATGATGAGAAAGGTGATCGTCGAGGCCAGCATACCCGCGAACGCGGCGTTGCCGGCCAGGCTGCCGGCCTTTACGCCAGACGTAAAGAACTGGTAACCGAACAAGGCCCAGGTGACGACGAGGTAGAGGGCGATGAAAACAAAGGTACCCTTGATCTCCGCTCCTGTGCCTTTTTTAAGCTCTGCCATGCCCGTCTGGAAGCTCTTCACAAAGCCCTTCGCAGCCATCCCAAAGACCGTTCCGGCCAGGCCCACTACCCTCCCAATCGCACCCAGCGTTTTTAGAATGACATCAACAACCTCCGATCCTTGAAAGAAAACCGACGCCAGAAGCATGATCGCGGTGGCCACGAGGATCACAGCGCCCGCTACCGTCATGACGAACGCCGCCTTGCCAAATCCAGAGAGAGTGGGCCAGGTTTTGACCGTCTTGTACTTGACCCAATGCCCGATCGTGGCATAGAGGAGATCCTTGGCTTCTTTATAATCCTGATAGGATCCTGTGAGTTTGACAAACAGTCCTCTGAGCTTGTAGATCGTCTTGACCACAGCCCACCCCCGCGCAGCGATCCAGCCGCCGCTCTTGGGGATTTCGGTCGTTAACTGGGCCGCCAGGTCCGCGTCAGTCTGGACGGATCCGGCAGGCCCTATCAGGTCCGCACCCAACTGCACCAGCCCGCTCAGCCCACGGTAGAGCGCCAGGTAGTAGGATTTGGCCACGGTCAACTGGCCGAGCAAGATCTCGTCATAGTTGGGTTCATCTTTGTATTCGTCAAAGACCTCCTCGAGGCGCACCTCCAGCTTGTCCATGTATTCGGCGATGGGGTAAGACTGCCACTCGCCATCCTGGTAACGGAAAGGCCCCCAGTTGACGTGGGCGCTCGTCTGCACCGGAATAGCGTCCCGGTCGAGCTTGAGGGTAAGTTGGTTGTCGGCGATGGTCACCGTGTCATCCCCGCCGTCCAGATTGGCAATGCGGGCGCGGCTCTCCTGAGAAAGCAGCAGCGTGACGGCGTCGGCCCCTTGATCCACGTAGGAGGTGAAGGTGTCGCTGAGGATCTGCTGCGTCTCGGTCATCATAATGTGAGCGATAAAGTCCTGGTGATCGTAGAAATAAGTCTCGGTCTCCAGTTTGGCCGCCAGCGAAATGCCAAAGCGGGCGGTGATGGTGGCGCTGCTGGTGATGGAAAAGCGGGCGTCAATTTCGGCGATGGTGACATCGCGTTGGCCGTCGTCGTCCTGGTCACGCCCGGCAATAAAGCTCGCCTCCAGACCGCCGGCCAGCGCCCAGAGCGGGTCGTCGTATTGCAAGTCGTTGTCGTTCTCCGGGTCTTCGTAGGTGATGGCGACGTCCAGGCCGTGGTCCTCGCGCACAGAGAGACCGGCGAGCGTCCATTCCTCCGGGTAGGCGCGCACGACCTGGGGCGTGTCCAGCACCCACTCGCCGTCCTCGTCCTGGCGGTCGGTGAGCATGTACACCAGCCAGACCACGCGCACCTTCTGGGTCATGCCCCAATCGGCGGTTTCTGTTCCGGTGGTGGTGTCGGTGTTGGTGACGCTGGGCCAGTAGAGCATGCGGGCCGAAAAGGCCACCCGGTCGCCGTTGGTCTCGTCCTGGATCAGGTTGAGCGGTATGTAGGCCGCCAGGTCGCCATCGTCATTCATCTCGCGGACAGAGATGCCGTAGGGGACGAGTTTGCTCGTGTCCAGCCATTGCCCCAACGTGATCTCGTCGGTGCGGGTGACGGGCGCGTCCTCCTTGACCGGCAGGTTGCCATAGTGGCCGTCTTTGTAGGGGATCTCGATCTCCAGCATGGGGATGAGGCGCACGTCGCCGTTGTCGCTGTTGGCGGGAATAGACTGCCCCTCCTCGGCCACGTCGGCAAAGGTAGAGTCGTTGCCCGTTTGGCGCTGAATCTGGGCGCGCTCGTCGCCGCTGGGCCAGTCGAGCACGTTGAGGGCGTACCAGAGGTGTTTTTCGTTTTCGGGGCGCAGTTGAAAGTCCACAAAGACGGGTTGGTTCGCCTCCAGATCGTCCACCTGCAGCAAGAGCGGGGCTTCGTCGTCGAAGGGGTCGCCGTCGTCGTCCATCCTGTTGTAGGGGGAGAGGTCCACCCGGTCGGGGACGGAATCGCCGTCGTTGTCGCGGTCGAAAGCGTCGGGGACGCCGTCGTCATCGGTGTCCTGACAAACGCCGTGGGGAGAAAGGCTGTCTTTGTTCTCGCGGACCTGCTGGGGGCATTCCATGCCGTCCAGTTGGCCGTCGTTGTTCGTGTCGGGTTCGAGCGGGTCGAGATACCACCTGTCGCCCGCATAGTTGAATCCGGCAACCTCGACGTCATCGCTGATCTGGTCGCCGTCGCTGTCCTTTTCGTCGGGGTTGGTTCCCAGGCGCATTTCCTGGGCGTAGGTCAAGCCATCGCCGTCGTCGTCGCTATCGGGGTCAGCGCCATCATCATTCTCCGTCGCTGCCAACGGGCTGGAGATTGGAGATTCGCCGATTCGCTGACTCGCCGACTCGCTCATTCGCTGACTCGCCGACTCGCTCATTCGCTGACTCGCCGACTCGTGTGGATTCCAATGGGAACCGTACAACGCCTCCCGCGCCTCCTGGGCCGCCGCTTGCTCTTTTTGCTGCTGTTCGTATTCCGCCTGCCGGG
>CAYQTW010000279.1:0-4942 GCA_964420485.1 uncultured Anaerolineales bacterium | reverse complement strand
CCATTATCTCGAACCTCTCCTAGCCGGCGATGGGAGTCGAACCCGTAACCTACTGCTTACAAGGCAGCCGCTCTACCGCTTGAGCTACGCCGGCGCAACGGTATTATACCACAATCAACCCGAGGGTCAAGATTTCGGCCCGATCAGGGCTTGTGCTCTGACCGGGCCGGTCGCCACGAGTAGGGGCACGGGAACCGTGCCCCTACCGCCGCCAGCGGTAATCGTGGCCCAGCGCCTTCTTAAAATCCTTCTGTATCTCCCCCAGGTGCTCAATGGCCCACTCGTCGCCCGTCCAGCGATAGATCAGCAGGCAGTGAATCTGCGGAGTGTAGGGGGTGCTGTTCCAACGGTGAATTTCCGCGTAGGCCGCCTGCACCCAGCCCTTGTCCTTGTTCACCCAGCCTGGCTTTCCCTCCCCCTGGTGTTCCGACGCGATCCAGTGGTTGGATTCGGTGATATAGATCGGGCGGTCGCGCCACTTTTCCGGGATGGCCTCCGCAAAGGGCCGGTAGGCCTGAAAGTCATAATAGTGCTCCTGCGGCGTCCCCGGTTGGAGAAACTCGTCGGTAAAGACGGTCTTTTTGGTGATCAATCCCACGTCCATCCAGTGGGTATAGGTGTGCAGGGCGATGCCGTCCAGGTCATCAATGTGATTGAGCATTTCCTTAAAGTATTCCAAAGGCCGGTTGCGCCGGTTGCCCAACAACTGCCAGGGATAAGTATTGTAGGGATCCACCGCGCCGGTCACGACGATAGCCTCTGGTTGCACCTCCTTGATGCGTCGCCGCGCCAGGTTGAACGCCTGGGCGTACATTTGCGGGGTGATGTGCTCGGTTGGGTGATCGGCTCCGCCAGGATGCTCGCGCACATTGTTCTGCTCGTTGCCAATGACCCACAAGTGACACCCCTGGGAATTCTGGACGTAGCGGGCACAGGCACTGGCAAAGTCAGCGTATTTTGCACTCACCGGCAGCGTGCCCGCCGGCTCGTAGCCATTGTTGAGACGCACCATGACACCGTAACCATTGTGGGACCACAAAGTATAGTCGTGACCGCCGCCGTGGTGTGGATCAGCGCCTATGGCCTCACAGAAAAGTACCCAGCCCGTCTTGCCCTTGTTCTGGAAAAGGAAACGAAAGTCGGCGGGAGTGGTGGCGCCGGCGGCGTGGATGCCAAAGATCCAGGCACATTCCCCGTAGGGCAATGTGGCATCGTCCACCGGCTGGCGCTTGTCGGCCAGCCGCTTGGCTTTGACGTACTGTCCGTTCACGTACCCCTCGTGGAGACTCGGCGTGCTGACGCGCACCCACTGATCCTTCCCAATCTTGGCGGCTGCTTCTTTGGGATCCTCCAGCACCTTTAACACAGTCTTGTCGGGCACGCGCCAGACGCGGGCGGTGTTTGTACCCCGCCCCCGACGTATGTTCAATCCATCATGGTTGTTGGCGCTCAAGTAGTCGGTCGGCTCCACGGGCAGCGCAGGCCCCTCTTCGTACAGACGGAGGTACCAAGCGGCAGCGTACCCATCAACCCCCTCTGGGGTGCGGATACGGAGCCACTGATCCTCCTGACCCACCTTGGCCTGCACGTTGGCCTTCGGCTCCAACGCATCCAACACTGCCCCATCGTCCACCTGCGCGATGGGCGGCTGGACAGTGGAAGGCTGCGGGCGCACGTTCAGATAGCCGAATTCGGGGCTCACCACCTGCACTCGCACGCCGGCTGGTGGTGGCGGTGGTGACGGCGCTTCCTCGTACAGGCGTAGATACCAGGCGGCGACGTACCCGGCGACTCCTTCCGGTGTGCTGATGTGGAGCCACTGACCCTCCTGGCCCACCTTGGCCCGCACGTTGGCATCAGGCTCCAGTGACCCCAACACAGCCCCGTCATCCACCCGTGCGATGGGCATCTGGTCGGTGGAGGGTTGCGGGCGCACGTTCAAGTAGCCCACCTCGGGACTGACCACCTGCACCTTGAGCGCCGGCGGAGAGGGAGGTTCTTTGGCCAGCGGAAATTCGCGGATCAGCGGCATGAGATCATCGTTGATGACAGCGGCGGTAAAGACGCTAAAGAACGCCGGCTGGTACGCCGCCAACCGGTCGAGCCAGACCTGGAACTCGGCCGGGCTCATGCGCACGTGACCACCCTCGTTGTGATAGGGACCCAGGATGGGATAGATCGGCGGGCGGTAGCCCCAACGGCGGCACCAGTACTCGTAGTGACCGTAAGTCCACTCGTCAATCACGCGCCGCGCCTGTTGTTCCCACGGTAGCGTGTTGTCTGGGGCAAAGAAAGAGCCGTAG
Organism: uncultured Anaerolineales bacterium; assembly: GCA_964420485.1. Lineage (GTDB taxonomy): Bacteria > Chloroflexota > Anaerolineae > B4-G1 > B4-G1 > CAYQTW01. Next base: position 2,639 of record CAYQTW010000279.1, on the reverse strand, counting down.
GACATTGGCATCAGTCCGCCCTTGCAGAACTCGTTCATCTGGTCGTATGGCAGGTCGCGGTGATCAGAGATGTTGGGGAAGGAGCAGTTGTACAGTTTGTCCGGGTCAAGCCCAGCCGCCCGCAGGTGTTGGCCGAGTCGAGTGGCTTGCTCAAAGCGGTTGCTACATTTACCCGACTCGGTGTCGAAAACAAAACCCTGGAAGCCATCCTGAAAGGCCCGCACAGCGATCTGGGCTTCCGCCTGGGGATCGTCAAGCAGAAGCCACATCCAGGCGAAAGGAGCCAGACCGGCAGCCTTGATTTTTTGGACAGCCTGAACCATGCCGGGATAGTAAGTCGAGCCTTGCCCGGCCTTGTACATAATGTGGGTAGCGCCCATCCGAGGAGCGATCTGGATGGCTCGCTTCAGTTCCTCACTACCACGGGCCCACAATCCTTTGCCATGCAGTACAGTCATCGCTTTCTCCTTTCGATCTCCGAATATGAAAGACATCAAGATACGGAAGAAATTCTGCATTTTCACCTCCCAATTCTCATTGACGTGAAACGTGATGGCTGCCGCGAATGTAGAGACGCCACGGAGCGCTCAACGCCGCCGCGTCGCCCCGCACGCCGACCCGGGGGGCAGTGGCAACAACCACATCGGGCACGACGGTGGCCTCTTCGATGAACAAGAGTGCATCAGACGCGCACAGGTCAGCCCCGTCGAACCGCCGGTCAATGCCAAGAGCCTGACACAAGCGGGCCGGGCCGCTGGTCAGTTGGACATCGGGGCGGCCGTCGCGCCGCGCCCGCATCATCTCGATGCCCTCCAGCGGTTCCAGCGCGCGGATGAGCACAGCCGCCGGGTAGCCTTCCTGCTCAGTGACAACGTTGAAGCAATGGTGCATCCCATAGACAAAGTAGACGTAGGCGTGGCCGGGAGGGCCAAACATTGTCGCGTTGCGCCTGGTACGGCCGCGACTGGCGTGACATGCCTGGTCTCCGTCTCCGACGTAGGCTTCGACCTCGACGATGCGTCCGGACAGACGCGCCCCATCTAGCACCCGCACCAATCGCTGCCCCAGCAGTTCGCGGGCGACGGTGAGCGTGTCGCGGACGAAAAAGTTGCGATCCAGTCTCTCTTGTGTCAGTGACATCGCATACCCCACACGCCGGTTCCCCACGAGCCGGTTGAAAGATGCGGGAGTGGCGGTCCCGCCTAGCGGTCTTTTTTTATCCAATCTGTCGTTGGAAACGAGGATCCTGTTCCAGCGTCAGGCGCAGCCCTTGTGCCAGGGCCACGCGCGGCTCGTAGCCCAACAACCTGCGCGCGACGGCCACATCAGCGCAGAGGCGGGAAACGCCGCCACTCTCGGCGGGGCTGTGGAGCACCTCTACCCCTCGCCCCACCACCCTTGCCACCAGCGCCGCCAGTTCATTGATACTCGTCTCGCGGCCACTGCCCACGTTGATGATACGGCGGTCCACGTCGGAGGCGGTAGCAGCCGCCACCAACGCCTCCACCACGTCGTCCACGTAAATGAAATCGCGGGTTTGCCCACCGCCGCCAAAGATGACCAGCGATCCGCCCCGCAACGCCTGATGCAGGAAACGCGGCATCACCGGCGGATGGGAGGGAGGCAAGTTTTGCCCCGGCCCGTAAGCGTTGAAAATGCGCAGAATCACCGTCTCGATGCCCCACAGCGCGCCGATGGTGCGGACGTAATACTCAGCGGCCAGTTTGCTCACCGCGTAAGGGGATTGAGGGTTAGGAGATTGATCCTCTCGCACCGGCTGCTCAGCCTGCTCCCCGTAGACCGCGCCGGATGAGGTGAGGACGACACGATGCACTCCGGCGTCCCGCATGGCCTCCATCACGCTGACCGTGCCGCCGACGTTGACCTCGTTGTACTCGCGGGGGTAGAGGATGGACTCGCTGACCAGCACACGCGCCGCCAGGTGGTAGACGCAGTCCACATCTTGCAAGAGTGTCCACAGTTTGGGCCGGTCGGCCACGTCACCCCGGGTGAACAGTGCCCGCTCGTCCAGCCGGGCCGGGTCCCCGGCGCTGAGGTCGTCAATGACCCGCACCTGATGCCCGTCATGGGCCAATCGGTTAGCCAGGGCCACCCCCAGAAATCCGGCTCCACCAGTTACCAGAAAACGCACGTCGCCTCCTTGCTGTTGTTGCTGTCTTGAATATTATAGCATAATCTATCATAAATGGGCAAATAGCCGGGCCACCGCGCAGGCCGTCGCTTTGACACCTCGTCCCGCCTGGAGTATACTGACTGTTGATTGACGAATGCTCCGCAGAAGAATCGAGTATGTACAAATTTCACATTTCCCTCAATTGTCCCACACAAAGATGGTGGTATAATTGAGGCAAAGAGGACTATCCATACTGGGATACAGACGAGGACATAGATCGCTGGCTGCGGGAGTTTCGCGCCAGTTGGACTATTGGATTTTTCCGAGGCGTGAATGGAAATATTCACTCTCCAACTGACCACCATCGCCCACGGCGGCGCGGCGCTGGGCCGGCACGAGGGGCACGTCATCTTTGTCCCCTACGCGCTGCCCGGCGAGACGGTGCACGTCGAAATCACCGAGGACAAGGGCCGCTACGCTTTCGCCAGTCTCGTTGACGTGCTAG
>CAYQTW010000278.1:0-4961 GCA_964420485.1 uncultured Anaerolineales bacterium | reverse complement strand
GGGGCGAGGGGCGAGAGGGGCTGGCGGCCAGGCAACTATAGTCCAGTTCTTGTTCAGAGTGTGGCACATTCATATCTTGCTACCGTTGAATGGCTATCACACGCTTGTTTGATCAAGCAGGTGGGGAGCGGAAGGGTCTCGGTGCTCCAGATAACGATCCAGTTGTCTCAGGCCATCGGCAAAGTTGAGCCGCCCAAAGCCAAAGCGGATGTGACCGTCGCCAAAGCCCAGACCGGCGCCAGGCAGGAGCAGCACGCCCTGTTCAGTCACCAACCTGGCGCTAAAATCCCGCGCAGACTGGCCGCGCAGACCGACGAAAGCCACTGAACCGGCCTGGGGCCGGTTCCAGCGGAAGACGGCTCGCCAGCGCGCAAAGAATGGCTTTGCTAACTCGAGGTTGTTCTGGATGATGGTCCGGCTGCGTGCAGCGAGTTTGTCGCCGATTTGGAGCGCGATCTGAGCCAGTATCTCGCCGGGCGCACTGGCACAGATGGTGGTATAGTCCTTCCAGCCCAGGACGCGATCCCTCAGCGGTGTGTCTTGCAGCGCCAGCCAGCCGACACGCAGGCCAGGCAACCCAAAAGTCTTGGACAGTCCCCCAAGGGTGATGGCCCGCTCGTACAGGTCGCAACCAGAAGGGAGGCGCGCGTCGGGGTCGTACTCCAGGCCCCGGTACATCTCGTCGGAAAAGAGCCACGCGCCGGCCCGTGCGACCATCTGAACGATGATCTGCCATTCGTCGTGGGAGGGCAGGTGGCCGGTGGGGTTGTGTGGGAAATTGACGACGACCAGTTTGGTGCGCGGTGTGACGAGCCTTTCCAGCGCGTCGAGGTCGAGATACCAGCCCCGTTCGGCAGGCTCAGGGCAGGCGCCAGGGCCGTCCGGCGGCTCGTCGGCCTCCACCAGCGACCAGCGAACGATGCGACAACCGAGGTACTCGGCCACGTTGATCAGCGAATCGTAGCAGGGTGTCAGCACGATCACCTCATCACCCGGCTCCAGCAGGGCGTGCATCGTCAAAAAGATGCCCTCCTCCGGGGCGGACAGGCCGATCACCTGGTCGGCGTGCATGCTGGTGTACAGATTGGTGATGCGTTCTCTGAGCGCGGGTGCGCCCTGGCTTTCGGTGTAGCCCAGATACAACCGGCTCAAGGGTTCCCAAGAGACCCCGGCCAGTTGCAGCAACTCGCTCACAGTCAGCGACTCGCAATCGGACGCGCACAGGATGTACGGCGCGGTGAACTCGTGGGCAGCGAAAAACCGCTCGGTGTGAAAGGGTTGGATGTTCATATCATCTGGCTTTACCTCTGCGTGCCGTTATACCTCGTATCCAGGGGGCAAACGAGTCATAATGCCTACGTTCCTCTCGCCAGCGCCACGAGCAGGCAGGCGACGCCCGCGACGGTGCAGTAGACGGCGAAAGGGTAGAGGCGGTGGCGTTGCAGGTAGCGCATTAAGAAATGGATGCAGACAAAGCCAACGAGCCCAGCCGACAGGAAGCCGACGATGAGTGTCGGAGCCTGTGCCGCCAGGTTGCCTGCCTGCGCCAAGTCCATCGTTTGAAGCAGCCCCGCGCCGAGGATGATGGGGGTCGCCAGGAGAAAACTGAACCTGGCGGCAGGCTCGCGCCGCAATCCTCGCGCCAGCCCAGCGGCGATGGTCGCGCCAGAGCGGGAGATGCCGGGCAAGATGGCCAATGCCTGGGCCAGCCCGATTATCAGCGCGTCGGGCCAGGCTAATGTGTCCAGGTCGCGCTCGCGGTGGCCAAACCACTCGCTGGCAGCCAGGATCGCCGCCGTGAGCAGTAGGAAACCGGCTGCCGCGCCGGGCCGGGCAAACATCCCCTCGAAGAAATCCTTTAGCAGATAACCGATGAGCGCAGCCGGCAGCGTGCCCAGCAGGATCAGCCAGACTTTTGATTTTAGATTTGTTGATTTGAGATTTGTTGATTTGACGATGTTGACCCAATCGCGCCAAAAGTAGGCGATGACGGCCAGCGCCGTGCCCCAGTGAACGACAGCGTCAAAGGCCAAGCCCGGTGCAGGCCAGTCCAGGAGCCATGGCAGGAGCACCAGGTGGCCCGAGCTGCTGATGGGGAGAAATTCAGTCGCGCCCTGGAGGACGCCGAGGAGGAATGCTTGTAAGAGGGTCATGGTAGATCGGTAGGTTGATAGATTGGTAGATTGGTGGGTGGAGGCGGGCTAGGATGGCGGCGGAGTCGTCGGGGCCAGCGGGTCTGACGCGGCCGCGCTCTACCACGGTGGGGATGGCTTCGACGGCGACGATGTGATCGCCTCGCAGCGTGAGACGCAGGATGGCGCTCTGGCAGCAATCGGCGGGATAGGGCTGGTCGAACAAGAAATTGCCCAGGCTGTAGGCGACGAGCGTCTCACCCATCCACTCGACCCGCTGCAGGACGTGGGGCCCGTGCCCGACGATGACGCCGGCGCCGGCATCAGACAGCGCCCGCGCGACGGCCTGCTGGCGCGGGCCGGGCGCGGCCTGGTACTCGCCGCCCCAGTGGATGGAGACGATGACGACGGCGGCTTGCTCCGCTGCGGCGGCTACCACTTCTGTTGCGGCTTTCAGATTGAGGGGGGCGACGGAATCATCAAAGGCCAAAAAATGGTAGGTTGGTACATTGGTACATTGGTAGATTGGTGACCAGTCTACCAACGTGCCAATCTCTGCCGTGTGCAACGTGTCCACCGTCTCCTGCAACCCCGCTTCGCCCGCGTCTAGCGCGTGGTTGTTGGCCAGGGAGACGACGTCAAAGCCAGCCGTGTGAAGAGCAGCGGTCGCTTCCGGCAGCGCTCGCAGGTCGTAGCCGTCGCTCACCTGCGGCGCGGTCGTCAGCGGCGACTCCAGGTTGGCGAACGCAACATCGGCCCCGGCCAGCCAGGGCCGCACCTCGGCGAAGGCGGCCTCCCAGTCACCATCCAACGCCTGTGCCACTCCGCGCCCCAACATCACGTCGCCGACAAAGACCAGAGTCCTGGATGGAACGGGAGGCTTGCCAGGGAAGAGGAGGCAGGAAGCGAGGAAGCAGGGGAGCAAGGCCATTGCAACGCCGCGCGATTTTCTCACTTTTGCTTTCCACCCCAGTTCATTCGCCGACAAAGGAGTCCGTCCACTCTGGCCGCTCGGGCGTCTGGCCGGTCGCCAGCATCTCGCGCCACTTTTCGTCGGTCAACCGGTCGGCCATGGGCCAGGGGAACTCGTAGTAGGAAAAGACGCCGCCTTTGGCGATGTGCAGTCCGCCTGCGCCGTCCGGCACGGCGACGTAGATGTCAAAGATGTAGCCGGTGCCTTCCTCCAGCACGGCTCCCTCCCCCGTGAGCGGGTCCAGCCCCGTGGCGACGTCGGCGACGATGGCGGCCTGGTCTTCCTGCTCGAAAAAGGGCCGGCCTTCACCCTCCTGGTCGGCGGCGGCCAGTGTCATCACCTCCAACTCGCCGCCATAGTACTTGATGCGTTCGTAGTCGTCGTTGGTCAACGGCTCACCTGCCAGTTCCCGCTGCGACACATTCAGCAGGAAAGTGAGCAGATCGTCCAGCCGCATCAGATTGGCGTCCGTGTTCTCGGTCAGGAGGCCACGGCTCTCCAGCCCGTCGCGGGTCATGCGAGTGAGGGCCAGCAGGCGGGCGTAGGCCTCCGGGTTAGGCTCGACCCAGCCGTGGGGCGGTTCCGGCGGCGGCCCCCCGCCCAGTTCGGCCATTGACTGCTTGGCGTAGAGGATGGTGTCGTGTTTCAGTTCGGTCCAGGATCCCAACGCCGCGTGCAGGTCTTTGCGCGTCCAGGCTTGGGTCTGCATAAAGGCCGGGTACTGCGCGCCTTTTGGCTCCAGCAGCGGTCCGAAGGAGTAGAGCCAGGCCCAGTAAAGGTTCTGGGTCCAGGAGTCCATCTGCAACGCGCCGACCTCTTCCTGGAGTTTGACCATCTGCTCCGGGTAGTGGAGATAGGCCGTCTCGCCCATCTCGTCGAGGATGGAGTGCGCCTCGTCGGAACCCAGGACGGCCATCACGTCGAGCGCCTTGGGCAGCGTGCGGGGATTGTCCATCGTGCCGACCTCGCGCCAGGTCAGTTCGTCAAAGATGTAGGCGTCCAGGACGAAACGCTGGCCCATGAAGCGAAAGCCCTGCGTCACCTGCTCCTTGTCCTCCCAGATGTAAACCCACATCGAGTTGATCTGCGGCGGCGGCAGTTGGCGGGCGGCCTCGACAAAGGTGGCGAACTGCGCCTCGTCGGCAATGGCGGAGGCGGGGGCATCGGGGCCAAAGATGGTGTCCCACAGCACGCCGTACTCGTGAAAGCCCAAGTCGTCTGCCTTGCCGACGATAAAAACGGTGGGGTCGTACACCCGCGCCCAGACATCGGCGGCCGGCCGGCCGTTCACGTCAGTGTGGCGCAGAATGTAGGTGATGAGAAGCGCCATGCGGGTCTCGTCGGGTTTCTGCAGGCGCATGTTGATGCGGCCGTACCACATCATGGCGCGAAAGTAGCGCTGCAATTGCTCGCTGCGGGTGTAGTGGCCGCGGGGGACGTACTGGGAATAGTCCTCGCACAGGCAGGGCTGGTCGAGGCACTCTGGCGGCGGCATCGGGTCGCAGGGGTCACATTTATCGGGACAGTCCTGGTTAAAGATGGGACTGCCTCCCATACCCGCGTGTGCCTGGATGAGCGCCAGTTCGCCGGTCACCAGGTCGGCCACGTCCGGCGGTGTGATGGCCGGGTTGGGGTTGATGAGGGCGTCGGCGACGGCAAAGTAGGCCACGACGCGGCGGGCAATTTCCTCCAGTTGCGTGCCCTGCAAGTCGGCGCGGAGGTCTATCGCCGACTGGAGGCTGGCGGCGGTGAGGGCACGGATTTCAGGCTCGAAATGCTCCCGCTCCAGGTCGCGTAACATTTTGTCGAACAGGAGGTGGTAGACGTGGTAGATAGAATCGGGGGTGACAAAGACG
>CAYQTW010000277.1:0-4966 GCA_964420485.1 uncultured Anaerolineales bacterium | reverse complement strand
TCTGGCGGAAACCTGGCAGGTCTTTACAATCCTTAACTTGATGACATTGGTGTACGTCTAATCTAACATTGTCAAAGTAGTTACTGCCAATTTACTGGAGGCTTGAACAAATGAAAACAAAATGGTCCCGATGGCTGCTGCTCGCTCTGTCCACATTCGTCCCTCTGCTCGCGCTGGGTGGACTGCTGCTGCTGACCTCTGTGCAGGCCTGGAGCGAAGAAGAGATTTCTTACTTTGACCCCCTGGATTACAGCCCCCTTGACCAACGCGAGACGGTCTCGCCCACCGTCAGCAGTATCCACTTTGATCTGGTGGGGGCGTTGGCCATCGCCGCCGGCTTCTCCATCACCGACGCGGCCACCATCCAGGCTTATTCCGAAGGTGTGGACGCCGGCAACCTGCCCGCCGTGAACCCGGTCTATACCTTTACCGCCAACCCGGACAACTATCCCGTCGCGCCACCCATCACCAGCGTCGTCACCAGCACCATCTGTCCCTCGCCCACGACCACCGGGCCGGAGGTGTCTATGGGGTCCACCACCCTGATGACCGAGTGTCTGGAATGTTTCACCGACCGCTTTGGCCCCTTTGGCGTCTTTTTCCACATGCCCCACGACCGCCCCAGCGAGCTGGGTGCTATCGAAGCCTGGGCTTTTGGCCTGACCGACACCCTGGTAGGCCAGGTCATCTTTGGCTACAGCAGCACAGCCGAATTCGAGTGGCAGGACCCCGTCTACAACGTCTATGAGACCACGCCTTGCTTTGTCACCGAGACTGCCGTCGTGGACACTGGCAACATCCAGGCCGGTAGCCTGCGGGCCTTTGCCATCTATTTGCACTCTCTGGGCGACCACTGGTCGCACAAAGAGTGTATCGTCGCCGCAGACAGCGAGGGTTATCCCTTTGCCGCCCACGTAGCCGTCAAAGGACCAAACGATCCCTTGTGGCCCTGCCGCTGGACCCATCACCACAAGGAATTCGGCCCGCCCCAACTGTATCCCGACAGCAACCGGACCTTTAGCGGAACCCTGGCGCTCTACGATGCTCTGACCCGCTACGCCACCCAGAGCGATCTGCCCGTCTACCGTCCCATCCCCCTCACCGCCGAGAACAACCACATCTACGAGGCTATGTACACCTTTGTCCACACGACAACCTTTTCCCTTCCCGAGGCGAGGCGCAAGGTCGCCGACGACCTGCGGAACTGGGCTTTGGACACCCGGGCCAGCAACTCCGCCTACTGGCTCCACCGGATATACCTCCCTCTGGCGCTCAAACAGGGACTATGAAGGCCGGCAATGAAGAATACAGTGGGATTGGACACAGCCAGAGGATAGCTGAAGACAGTGAACGAACTGTCCGAAGGTGCAGCCACGAGCAGGAGACAGGGGATACCTGGTCAGCGAGAGCGTTCGCCAACCGATAAGGAAGGAGTAGGTTAGTACCTTTCCAACAACATCCTTGCACAATGGGCAAGAAAATCATGCCTGAGTATAGGCAAACTCAGGGATGATCACCATCTCGCGCAGTTTCAAGAGCATCAGGACGACCTGGCGGCCAAGCTGCGTGAGGTATACTAAGCGCACGCTAAAATTTCAAATTTCTCCGTCATCAGACTTGCCAGTTCGTCGGCGTACTCTTCCAGATTGTCCAGCACCTTATCAATCTCATCAACAAACCGCTCGAAGGATTCGTGATAGGCGGTCATCACCTTGTCCTTGAGAAACCGCCACAGCCGTTCGATCAGGTTGAGATTGGGCGAGTAGGATGGCAGGAACAGGAGTTCAACAGTGGTGTTCTCGACGTGTTGTCGTACGATCTTGGCGTGGTTGTAACGCGCGTTGTCGAGAATGAGAATGATGCGACTGGCTTCTGGGTGACGTGCCCGGATTTCATCAATCAGCATTTTCAGTGTCTCACCGTTCACATTCTCGGTAGTGCTACGAACATCAATGTACTCTTGATCCGACGGACAGTAAGCTCCCAGGATGTTGTATCGTTTGCGTCCACTGTTGCTCCGAATACGCATACGTAGCCCTTTTTTCGTCCAAACGTAGCTGATTTTCACGTTATGCGTGGGATGTACCGCATCCACGTGGTAGATTCGGTCTTTGGGGCCTAGTTCCGTCTTGAGTTTGAAGTATCCCTCAATGAATTCTCGCTGTTCTCGCTGTTTGTCTTCATCGACTTTGCCAGGCACCAAGCGGGTTTTGATGTAGCGATACCCCTTGCGTCGGAGAAGAGCTTGCATCCCACGCTCGGTGTATTCGATGCCGAATCGTTCCTTGACAAACGCTGCCACGTCTCTAGCACGGCGATAGGGTTTGCTCGCTAACTCCTCTTCCACCTCCGCCCACTGCTCATCACTCAGATTGCAGTCCTGGCCTCGATAACCCCATTGGCGTAGCCCGTCTATTCCTTGTGCAATGAAGGACCTTATCCATTTCTTGAGCGTCCTGATGCCTACCAGCAGTATCCGCTTGATCTCTTTCAAATCGTAGCCTTGGGCATATAGGATGACACAGAGGATACGTTCTGCTATGCGTCGATCGCGTTCTTGTTTGTATCGAGTTTGAAGTTCCTTGATTTCATCCTCAGGCAATGTCAGGGGGTCCAGTTTCTTGCTCATTCGGTTCGCCTCCATCTTGATTTGAACCAGAGCATACCTCATTTTACTCACCAGGGCAAACTGGAAATTTCAACGTGCGTTTAGTATAGAAACCTGGGCGTTTTCTTTTGGAGTAACGATGTGATTCCAAACGACCAGCAACACGCGAGACAGCCAGTCCCTTTAATTGATCCGGCCCGCTGCGATGGATGTGGCTTGTGCGTTCGAGTCTGCCCCACCGGAGCGCTGGCCGTGAAGGACGGCCTGGCCGTCGTCGTCGCGCCGGAAGCCTGCAACTATACCGGTTTGTGCGAAGCGGCCTGCCCCACGGAGGCGATCCAGCGGCTGTTCGAGGTCGTAATCTTTGAAAAACCAGGAGGTCACAGATGAAAATTATCGGGGCTCTGGAAGCGCCAGAGGCCCCCAACCCCCACGGCGTCAGTGCGCGCGGGCTGCACGACACGGAGCACGTCCAGGCAGTGATGGTCACGCTCCAGCCCGGCGAGGCGCTCAAGCGGCACGTCACGCCGGTGGACGTGTTCTTTTACGTGCTCGCAGGGCGCGGCATCGTCGAGATTGGGGACGAACGGGAGGAGGTGTCCACCGACATGCTCGTCGTCAGCCCGGCCCGTATCCCGCATCGCCTGCTCAACGAGAGCGACGGGGTGTTCCGCTTTTTGGTGGTCAAAACCCCGCGTCCCACCAAAGCCACGAAAATATTGTAACCCGGAGGTAATCAGATGCCCAATCAAATGACTCTAAGCCCTTTGCTCATCAGCAAGTTTGTTTTGTGGATCGCGGTCATCGTAACGGCCACGATTCTCCTACGCCGTCACAAGGTGACGTCAAAGGTACGCCTGGCCTTTATCGTCGGCGGCGTGCTGGTCTTTGGTCTCGTTTATGGCCTTCTCACCCGAGGTGGCCTGAACCCCAACCCGGTCTTTTCGGTGCGCAACCTGCTCGTGATTGTGCTGGTGAAACATCAGCTGTTAATTCCCGTCGTTGCTATGCTGGTCATCCTGCTGCTGATGGTCTGGGTGTCCAACAAGTCTATCTGCGGCTGGGGCTGCCAGTTGGGGCTACTGCAAGACCTGCTCCATCGTGTGAATCTGCCCAAGTGGAAGCCGCCCTTTTGGCTTTCCAACACTGTGCGCGTCATCGCCTTCGTGGCGCTGGTCGTGGGGCTGGCGGTGGCGGGGCTGGATTGGATCGGAATCATTGATCCGTTCAAGCTATTCCAGTTCAATTTCACCCTGGCGATTGGGTTGTTCTCGGCCGTCATCCTCGTCGCCAGCCTGTTCATCTACCGGCCCTGGTGCCACTTCCTGTGTCCCTTTGGGTTGCTCGGCTGGCTGGTGGAGCAGGTGAGCCTGTTCCGCCCACGCATCAACCGCGAGGCGTGCAAAGAGTGTAAATTGTGCGTCAAAGCCTGCCCTACCAACGCGATGGCCGACTTTTACGATGGCAAGAAAATCCACGCCGACTGCTTTGCCTGCGGGGCCTGCATCGAGGCCTGCCCGCGGGATGATGCGCTGGGCTGGCGCGTGAAGTGATCCGTTATTGTCCTGGAATCCGCGTTCTGGAGGGACAACTTGTGAACAATGCTATTAAAGTACAAAACCTGACAAAGTATTACGGCGATTTCCTGGCCGTGGATCACATCAACTTTGAGGTGCGCCAGGGCGAGGTCTTTGGCTTCCTGGGCCCCAACGGCGCCGGCAAGACAACCACCCAGCGCATGCTGACCACACTGCTGGAGCCGACCGAGGGGAGCATCGTCATCCACGGCCACGACCTGGCCCGCGACGCCTACCCGGTCAAGCGGCGGATGGGGCTGGTGCCGGAGGAATCGAACGTCTACACCGAACTGACCGCCTGGGACAATCTGATGTTCACCGCCCGCCTCTACCGCGTGCCCCGCAGCGAGCGGGCAGCGCGGGCACGGGAACTGTTGGAGACCTTCGGCCTGTGGGAAAAGCGGGATGTGAAGGTGCAAGACTTTTCCAAGGGCATGCGCCGCCGGCTGAGCATCGCCATGGCCATCATCCACAAACCGGCGCTGCTCTTCCTGGACGAGCCGACGCCGGGGCTGGATGCTCAGAGTGCCCGCGCCATCCGGGACTTGATCCGCCAACTGAACGCCGAGGGGACGACCGTCTTTTTGACCACCCACCAGATCGAAGAGGCCAACCAACTCTGCGACCGGGTGGCCATCATCAACCACGGCCTGATCGCGGCGATTGACACCCCGGAGCGGCTGAAACGGGCCTTCCGGCGGGTGCAGTCGGTGGAGGTGGCGCTGGAACCTTGCGAAGGTTCAGAACCTTCGCAAGGTTTGGCGGCGCTGGCGGGGGTGAC
>CAYQTW010000276.1:0-4982 GCA_964420485.1 uncultured Anaerolineales bacterium | reverse complement strand
CTGCCAGTACAGCACCAGGGGAATACGGTCGCCGGGAGCAGCCTCGGTCGAGCGCAGGTCGTAGCCCAGGAAGCGATAGTGATCGCCCAGGCTGACCGGCGCCGGATGTTCGGGCTGGGTGTCGGCAAGCAGCGCCGGGTAGAGCCAGGCGTAGGGTACGCCGTCGAAGCCGACCTCCCGCTCTGGCGTGCGGGCAGCGTATCGCTCCCACAAATCCCCCCACTGCTGGACCTTGTAATCCCGCACGGTATAGTTGCGATGAAAGACCAGGTAGTCGGCCGGTTGGTCAATGTCCACCGTGGTGCCACGAAAGGTCTGATTGAACACGTGCTTGAGTTGCGCCGCAACAGTCAGTCGGGCCGCGTCGGGCCGGGCGTTGATAATGGCGGCCAGTTCTGCCAGCCCCTCCCCCTCCTCGCCGGTGAGGATGGATCGGGCGGCGGTCTGGGGTCCCCCGGCCAACCAGTTAAAGGCCGTCCCGTAATAAGGATGACGGGGCAGGATCAGCGCGGCTTGGATCAGCAGCGGGAGCGCCATCAGCAGCAGCGCCAGCCTGCGCCGCTCACCTGCAAGCCCATGCGCCCAGGCGACCAGACCGGCCGCCGCCAGCACGTCCAGCGCCAGGAGAGCCGGGAGGACGTAGCGAGGCATCTTTTTGGCCCCCAGGCACATCCCGACCAGGAAAAAGACGGCGTAGGCTAAAAGCAGGAGGGCATCCACTCCAGTTGCAGAGAGGCGCCGGCGGCGCAGCAGGTGAGCCGCACCCAGGATCACCGCCACGGCCAGGAAGGTCAGTTCCACCTCGCCGGTGCGGAATAGCAACGTCACCCCGTAGAACAGGGAGCCGGGGTCTTGGTGCAACATCTGTCCCAGGAAAAAGGTCGGCGTGTCGTGGGCGGTGGTGGCGTGACGGGTCAGGCCCCACTTTACCGCCGCCAGCCCCTTTCCAGGGTCTACCCACATCACCGGCCACAGGACCACATAGACCAGGGCAACGAGGAGTAGCCAGAGGAGGAGATTGCAGATTGTGGATTGTAGATTGCGGATTGCGGAGCGCGGAGCGCGAAGCGTGTCTACCAGGAGGACGAGGGCGGTGAAGGGAAGAAGGAACAAAGCCGGGGTCTTGACCAGGAGGGCCAGCCCGCCCAGCGCGCCGGAGAGCAGCAGGTAGCGGGTGTGGCGCTCGCGGCGATAGACGAGCAGCGTCAGGGCAGAGAGCAGCATCAGCGTCGCCAATAGTGCGTCCAGGTGGAGAATCTTGGACTGGGCCAGGTAGTAGGGGCTGGTGGCCAGCAGGACAGCGGCGACAACGGCGGTCGCCTCGTCAAAGAGGCGGCGCAGCAAAAAGTAGACGCCGACAATGCTCAGTGCGATTAAAAGCGCCAGCGGCGTCAAGGCGGCGGCGATCTCCGGCACGGGCACCGGCCCGAAAAAGTGGATGGCCTCGAAATCAGGAGGAACAGTGTGGGCGGCCGGCGTGACGCCGGAGAGAGTCCAATAGATTTTGAGGCCGATACCCGCCGGCCACATCAGCGCCACACCGGGATGCTCCGAGTAGACGGTGTTGGCCCAGTCGCCCGCTAATACCGCCTCGATAAAGTGGGCCGAGCGCAGGTACCAGACCAGTGGCCGGGAGACTGGCTGGATGGCGCGGGGGAAGAATGCGAGGAAAAATAGAAGAATTAAGAATTGCGAATTGCGAATTGTAAAGCGGTTCACTGGATGATTTCCTCTAGCAACCTCGGTTAGCCCTTCACGGCACGCTGATTAAAGGTGCTGGTCAACCCTAATGCTTTCACCACGCCTCGCGCAATATTTCCGTCACCTTACCCCGCACCACGCCGCGCGCGGCCAAGATGGCGCTGATGAGACTCGCCAGGATGACCATGATCAAAATGGCCCCCGTCGTCAGCCAATCGAACGCCAACTGCGTGGGCATGTTGCGCATCATGTTGTCGGTGGTGTAAAAGACATAGCCCAGCACCGTCCCGGCCGTCACGCCCGCCAGCGACGCGCTGACCGTCATCATCACCGACTCGAGCGCGAAAGCGCCCACCAGTGCCCGCCGGCGCATGCCGATGGCCTTGAGCATCCCGATCTCTAGCCGCCGCACGTAGACTGCCACGTAGACGACGGCAAAGACGCCAAAGATACTCGTGATGAACGATAATACCGTCATGATGAGCATCAACACACGCATCGTGCGCATGGATTGCTCCGTCGTGCGGATCGACTCGGCGGTGGACTGCACCCACACGTCCTCGCGGTCGGCAAAGAGTTCCCGCAGGTCGGCAACCACCTCGGCATCGTCCACACCCTCGGTGGTCGTCGCCAAGATGTGGGCGATGACCGGTTGCTCCCGCTCGGCGGGCGAACAGAACCCGCACGTGCATACGTCCTCGACGCTTGGGTCGTGGGTCAGGCGGATGTAGGTGTCCAGCGAGACGAATCCCGGCGAACGCCCCCAGCGCACGTAACGCTCGTTGCGCGAAAAGCCCTCAAAGCCCGGCATACGCTCGATCAGCCCGACCACGCGCATGTCCACCACGTGATCCTTGCCTGTCCCCGGCAC
Organism: uncultured Anaerolineales bacterium; assembly: GCA_964420485.1. Taxonomy (GTDB): domain Bacteria; phylum Chloroflexota; class Anaerolineae; order B4-G1; family B4-G1; genus CAYQTW01. The sequence continues at coordinate 2,410 of CAYQTW010000276.1, read as the reverse complement.
GCGCACCACGTCGCCCACGCTCAAGTCCATGTACTCGGCGTATCCCGCGCCCAGGATGATCGTATCCGGCTCGGCCAGGATTCTGTCAAAGGACTGCGGCCCAGTGGCATAGTATTCGGTCAAATCGTCGTAGACGATGCCATCCAGCGAGCCGGTGAGCCCTTGTACCTGCACCGCTACGTCGCGCAGTGCGACCTTGTTGGTAGCCTCGGCGTGATATTCCGCTGTCAGGCCGACCGCCTGGGCGATGCCCGGCACTGCGCAGAACTCGTCCAGGAAACTGGGTAATAGACTGTCCTCGTCGTTCTGGCTCAAGTACCACCCCCAACGCGACACTTGCGCAGTCACCGGCGCACCATTGCGAAAACGGGCCTCGACGTCATAGTTCCTCTGCGTCAGGGTGGTCATCGTCCCCAGGAAGGTGGGCAACGTCGCGCTAAAGACGATCATCAGCGCGATGACCGTGTTGCGCTGCTTGGCGCGCATCAGGTTGGGGCCGGCGAAAAAGGTCAGCCGGGGAAGGATCGTTTCGCTCAAGAAAATCAGAATACGCTCAAAGGGAATGGTGAGCGCGTAAAAGAGCAGACTGACACCGATCACCAGCAGCGCCATGCCGCTGAACATAAAGACGCTGATGACCGACTCGTTGCCCTGCACAAATAAAAAGTTGTTGCCGATAAAGATGAGCAGCCACATGATGGTCAGCACGATTCCGGCGATGACGATACGCACGTCAAACTTGCGCGAGCGCAGCCGGGCCAGGTCTTCGATCTGGATGTTGTCGGCGGAACCCGGGTTGATGGCGTAGCGGACCTTGGTGTTCGCCGCCTTGCGTGCTGGGGCAATTGCGGACAGGAACAGCACCACCGTGGCAATCACGGCCGCCCGGACCATCGCGGCGACGGTGATCGTCATCTGGAACTCGATGCCCAACTCATCACCCACATCGCCAACGTTGGTAACAAGGTAGTTGGCCACGGGCGCGACGACCGTCATACTGAACACTTGCCCGGCCACGATTCCCAGCCCCACGCCGATCAACCCGATGAAGGCCACCTCGACCAGCACCATACCAAAGAGATGGCGTCGCTTGGCGCCCAGGATGCGCAGAAAGGCCAGGTCACGCCGTCGCTCCTCCACGTTGGTGTTGATAATCGAGTAGACCAGTAAGCCAACGACGCCCATCACCAGGAAACCATAGACGGCGCTGATGGCCCGCAGAACCGCAAAGGCCACGTCGCTGAAATCCAGTGCCTGCGGCTTGTCGAGCGAGAAGGCATATTCCTCCGCCTCGCTCCCCAGCGCGTCGTACATCCTCTCGGCGATGCGCCGCACGCGAAAGATCGAGGTTTGTGTGTTCGCAGAGCCATAGACACTCTTGTCCAGCACCACCACCAGCCGCTCGGCCCACCCAGGGAGGCCCAACCAATCCTGCACCGTCTCCACACTGGCCAGGATACCGTTCTGCCCGCCACCGCCCAGGCCGGTGGCCAGCGCGATGCCGCAGACGGTGAAACGGCGCGTCACGCGGCCGGCGCTGGCGTCCTGCGGCAAGTCGTACCCCTTCATCCGGGAGAGTGGCAGGATGTAACTCGCGTCCACCTCGTCGCCGACCTCCAGGCCAAAGGTGTCTGCCGTCACGCGCAGGACGACGATGCAATCCCCCGCTACGTCGTATTCCCCTTCTAGTATCGTCACCTGGCCCAGGTCGTCATCGGGTGTGCGCGCTACCAGCGAAGCGTTGCCCACGTCCTCTATCCCTTGCAGTTCGACCGTCGCGTGGAAGCGCGGGTAGACCGCCGCCACGTTCGGGTCGGCCCCGCGCAGGATGGCAGACACGCGCTCGACGTCAACGTACTGGCTAGGGCTGGTCTCGGCGCGGGTGACGGCAATGTCGTGTTCACCCGCCTCGCGCTCGACGATCTCGACGATCTGCTGCTGGAGCGACTCGACGCCATTGTTGAGCGTCACCAGCATGGCGGTCACCACGAGCAGCGCCAGCGTCATAATGACGGTGCGGGCTTTGTGGCGGGCGAAACTTTTCAGGACGTAACGCGCAATCATCTGATTGTAGATTTATTGATTGTAGATTTGTTGATGTCGGATTTGGAGATTTATCCCGACCAACACAGCGTCCCTGTCCTCAAATCCCCAAATCTTCAATCTGTAAATCTCACTTCTTCTTGTCCCTGTTTTGACGTGCCGTGTAACTCGCGGTGGTAAAGATGGCCGTGAGTTCGTCAGCCTCCTGAATCAGGTTCTTGAGTTTGGCCTCGTCCATCAAGCCGGTTTCTACCAGAATTTCCAGCCAGTATAGGGATTCATCGGCTTCTTCGGTCACTACACCGATTTTAGGTATCTTTTCAATATTTGGGGGCAACCAAATAATCATCCCAGTGTCATTCTGAGC
>CAYQTW010000275.1:0-5020 GCA_964420485.1 uncultured Anaerolineales bacterium | reverse complement strand
ATTTCTGGATCATCGGACAACTCTTGCACCTTGAGCACATCCGCCTTTGCCGCCTCCAACTTGCCCATATTGGCGTATGCAACGGCCCGTTTGTAATAGCTATTCACGTACTCTGGATCCAGCTCAATGGTAGCATTAAAATCGGCAACCGCCAGTTCAAGCTTGCCCATATTTAGATAAATCGAGCCTCGGTTGTGATAGGCTCCGATAAGCTCAGGGTCGAGGGCAATAGCCTGACTGTAGGCAGCCAGAGCTTGATCGAGTTCTTCCATATTTCTGTAAACCAGACCCTGAACAAAATAAACGTCAGCGAAATTGGGGGCCAGGTCAATGGCGCTCTCGACCTTGGCGAGGGCCTTCTCCAACTCACCTTCGTCTATCAAGTTTTGCGCATCTCCAAAGTACGATTCCACGTTGTAACTGACAAAGTTGCTGGATTTACTAGAGCCGTCCAGATGAACACTCCCCATACATACGGCGTAAGCCGCGCTGTCTCTATCTCCCAACTTGCTGTCATCGAGCCAGACTTCGCACTTGATTTCGCCTGGTGGTTGATTGTTACTGGCGCGAATCTCAAACTCGAACTCCTGGTTAATCTCGAAACTCGTTTCCCAGGGCAGGGTGACGGTTTCCTCTCGCGTGTTTCCGTCGGCGGCGGTGTAAGCGACTGTTACCCCGGCAGCGGCGCCGGTGACGCGGTAAACGAGTTCGCTGCTGTTCCCACCGCAAGCTGTGAGGGACAAACTGATGGCGGTCACGACTATTACAACGAGCCAATTGAATTTAGAGTTCATTGATTTTTTCTCCTTCTATCTATTTCTTTGGTCTGACAAAGACCTGCTGGGTTTTCTGAAACCCAACGGGGCTCTCGGCTATTGATAGCTGTTCAGCACTAGCCCTTCAGTTCTTCAGGACAAGCGGCAGATAGACTTGGTACTCGGCGATGGCGATGTTGTGCATCCCCGGCGGTGCGGCGCCGGCCACGTTCTCCGCCGTGACACTGATTGTCTTGGCGCCTGGTGCGGCCCAGGTGTACGTGGCGGTGTCCTCGCCTTGCCCACTCGCCGGTGTTGGTGACCAGGTGTAAGTGATCGGGAGGGTAGCTGTGGGCGGGCTGACGGTCGCTGTGAAAACACAAGTCTCACCGACGATGCCCTCGGTCGGGCCGCTGATGCTGACGCTGGCCGGGGCAACCAGGAGGAACTCGTCGGCGCCGATGTCGGGGGCATCCCCCTGAGGCCGGACATCTCCGTCAATGTCGGTCTCCACGCCGGCGTCCACCCCGGCGTCAATCGCCGCCGAGCCGGGCAGCAGGTGGTAGGTAGCGTCCAGTTTCGGGTCGCCGTTCAGCGGATTGATTGCCTCAAAGGTGGGCGAGCCTGCCTCTGTGTGGTGCAGCGTGGCCACGTCGTCGGTCAGCGTGTTGGTGTGCCGGATGAGCAGTGAGCCGTCGCCTCCTCCCTGGTAGCCCACAAAACCGTTGGTGGCCGAGGTGACCAGCGTGTTGGTCAGCGTGACGGTGAGGAGCCAGCCACTGTACGGCGCTTCCGCCCACAGGAAGGTGGGGGCCGGGTTGCCGGCCGCCGTCAGGTGAGCCAGCGTCACGTCGAAATCGTAACCCTTGCCGATGGCAATCACCGCACCAGTGGGGTTGCCGGATGTCGAGCGGTATCCTGAGACTTTGCCGAGCTCAGTCGAGGCGCTTGTCGAAGGGCGGTTGCCGGTGAGCAGCAGGTTGGTCAGACGGGCGCTGGTGAAGAGATTGCCGACCTTTCGCAGGTAAACGGCCGCCCCTTGCATCCCGGCCTCGTTGCCCGACATCCGCACCCGGTCCATCCGCAGTTTCTCACCATCCCTGGCCAGCACGGCATACACACCACCGCCCCGATAGGCCTGGGCCGTGTTGCTGAGGAAGCCGGTCTCGGCGATGGTCACCAGGGCCTCGATGTTGGACTTTAGAGCCAACCCGCCGCCACTGCCGTCAGCATAGTTGTCCCTGAAGGTGCTCTGGGTGATAGTGACGGGCTCGTAGACTTTGGTGACGCATATCCCGCCGCCCATGTCAGCGCTGTTGCTGATGATGGTGGTGTTCTCAATGCGGCTGGCGGAGGGTTGCCAGAGGTAGATGCCGCCACCCTCGCCGTAGTTGCTGCTGGCGACGTTGCCGGTGATGACGCTGTTGCGCAGGATGAAGACGCTACGGTAGGCGTAGAGGCCGCCGCCGCAGTCGCTGCCCCCACTGCTACGGCAGACCTGGTTGACCGCCCCTGCAGGATTGCCCAGCCCGGTGTAGTCACCGCCGGTGATGGTGAAGCCGTCCACCGTCACCTGCGGGTGAACATTGTACGTGCCAACGATGGAAACCCCCCGTCCCTGCCGTTCGGCGTCAATGACCGTCGGGTTGGCGGCCGGATCGGGAGTATACCAGTCATCGGGGGCATAGCCGCCCTGCAGAGTCAGGCTCTTGGTGATGATGACCACCTGGGTGTAGGTGTATACTCCTCCCCACTGCTCGACGGCGACTGTCTGCGTGCCGGTGTAGGTTCCGGCCGCCACGCGGATCTCGTCGCCGTCGGACGCAGCGTCCACCCCGGTCTGGATACGGCAGTAGGGGTCGGGCTGTGTGCCGGAGCCCGATGCGGGGCAGGTATCGTCGTCTACGTAGTAAACGGTTCCCAGGGCTCGCACCTGCGCCGGGGTCAGGCGTAGCCCCAGCCCGGCCGCCACGGCCAGGCCGAACAAGAGCACGATGAAGAGTACGGTGATGACGTGTAAGAGTTTGCGATTCATTGGAAAGCCTCCTTTTGTTGGTAGGTTGGGAAATTTGGAAATTGGACATAGTCTCGAATTATGTGCTTGAACCCAGCACCGCCGTAAACAGGCGGGGCTGGTGGTTTTCTATACCGGTAAGAGGCAATCCAGCACCGGCGCTTCAGGCCAGTGCGGCTTTCACGCATCCAAGCACATAACCTCTGACTATCTCGGAAATTGGTAGATTGGGCGTATCACGTTTCACGTATCACATCTCACGTTCCGATCCGTTACTGTCCTGCAATCCGCGTTCTACCCCCGCATCACCAGCGGCAGGAATACTTTTTGCACCGGATAGAGGCCCGACAGGTTGGACGTTGACCCTGCATCCAGGTCGTCAATAGTCCAGTCGTCAGGGACCGTGCTCATCGTGCGCAGGCGCTGCTCCTCCGTCAGGGGAGCGGGCAGGGTAGCGCTCCAGTCGCCGTTCGCGTCGGCAGTCACCACCGCCAGCGATTCCAGCGCCTCTGTGACGGCGTCCGTGTCTTCCAGGAATAGTTCGATGGTGCAGTTGTCGCAAGTCTGTCCCGCCAGACTAGAGCCACTGACACCGCTGACGAGCGTGCCACTGACCTCGGTAACGACCGCCGGCTGGAAGGCCCCGAGTTCGTCCGGCACTCCACCGCCATAAGCGATGGCGCCTTCTGGGAACGTGTTGTCCCCTTGCTCCCCTGGCCACCCGCCTTCCCTTTTGATGATGTTCCCTCGCAGCGTATTACCGTTGAGTGTCCAGTGGTTCATGAGGATGGCGCTGAGGCCGGTTTCGACGATGGTGTTGCTGATTACCTGCGTGCCTTCGGGGCCATTGCTGAGTTTGATCCCCCGCCCACAGACGCCGATGGTGTCGTCGCTGGCATCCAGGCCGATGACGTTGTTCTGGACGAGAACGTCGTTGGTGGAGCCGGTGAATTGAATGGCAAAGGGTTGCTCGGACTCTTCGAATATGTCCAGGTAGAGGCCAGCGAAGCGGTTGCCATCGGCCGCGGCGGGGCCACCGATGTGGTGATCGTCACCATCAACAGTGATACCAGTCCCGCCGGCCCAGGTACTGCCGGTGCAGGGGTGCTGGTCGAACTGGGCTGGAATAGGCACTGTGCCGTCGGCGCGCATCCCGACCCAGTTGCTGGTGAACTCGTTGCTATTGCCCCCAATCGCCACCGCCGCGCCAAAGAAGCCGGCGAATTTGTTGTTGCGGACGATGTTGTGATCAGCGCCGGACATCAGCGATATCGCACTGCCGCCTTCGGGGTCGGTGTCGTCACCGGAAGTGAGGGTCGTGCCGTCGCTGGACAGACCAAACCAGCAGTCCTCGATCAGGTTATTGTCGGTGTTCACGTATATGTGGGTCTTGAAATTCTGCATACCCAGGCCGCGAATGATGATCTCATCGTCGCCCGCGACGTCGCCCACGATAAAACAACTATCTTGGCCCGTCCCCGGCCCGACGAGGATGATCTTGGGGCCATTTGTGCGTCCACCGGGTTGGGTATCCCCATCAATGATGACCCGCCCTTTCATCCGCCGGAAGACGTGAGCGTCTGTGCTGCTCTGCGGTTCGATCTCCCAGACCCCCAGGCCGCTGTCATACCCCTCGGCAGGGTCTGCTGGGATGTCGAAACTGATCAAGACGGGCAGTTCGCCAGCGGACAAGCCCCTCGATTCGACGATGGCGCGGCGCAAAGTGCAGGGGGATTTGTCGCTCCCTGTACCTGTGTAGCATGTCCAACTTTTGCTGTTATCAGGATCGGTGCCGCTGGTGACGGTGATGACGGTGTTGTACGTGTACTGTGCCGCCTCCGGCGCGCCGGAGGGTACTGGCAGGCCGATCTCATCCTGCGGCTCTGGCTCTTTTGCCACACCCACGACCACGCTCAATGCCAGAAACGTCAACAATGTGACCAAAACGATGTGCCAAAATTTGCGGTTCATTGTGATGTACGTAAATGACCTCCCGATGTCCATTTTTCTTCCTCCCTATGATCTTGCTTTTTGTTAAGGTAGATACAGTTTGTGACCCCCACCGGTACTGGGTTTTTCCGTACCTGCTCAATAAAGTGGGGCAATGTAGCCGAGGTTTCCATACCTCGCGGGCATAACGCGCTATGGAAAGCGCGGCTACGTTAAAAGTGCCCCAGAATATTGAGATGATACGTCTTTCCCTTCGATTCGCGCCGCTACGGTACATAGCGGCCCAGGCCACCGTCACTGC
>CAYQTW010000274.1:0-5027 GCA_964420485.1 uncultured Anaerolineales bacterium | reverse complement strand
ACTGTGAACCTGTGGATTGAAACCGCGCACCAGAGCCTCGCCAGGGCCGGTGAGGAGGTGTGCGGCGAAGCAGTCAGAACCTTTCAAATACAAGATCATTTTTTTACTATCCTGGCCAGCGGGCCGCAGGGCGGGGCGGAGGGCGCTGTTCAGGCTGCCGTGACGGCGGAGCGCGCCCTGGAGATGCTGCAAGCGGGAGACGCGCCCGACCGCGTGGCGGAAGCCCTCATTGTTGCGCCTCCTGCCGGTAAGGAGACCACCTTTTCCGTCGTGCAGGTACTGGGCGGCGACCAGGCCCACCTGGTAGAGTGCGAGACCCTGCCGCTGTGCCTCATCCGGCGCGGCGAGGTCGAGTTCCTGCCGTTGAGCGAGGAGGTCGTCCACGGGCGGCTCCTGCGCGAGTGTCGCTTCCATCTGCGCGATGGCGACTATATGGCGATGGTCAGCCAGGGCTACCTGCGCCCCCGGGGCTGGGGGTGGGGCTGGAGCGACATTGCCGTCGCCGTGCGGCGCTGGACCGACACCGGCTGCGACGCCGGCGAACTCCTCGGCGCGCTGGTGCGCACCTATCGCCGCCTGAACCCCGGAGCACCCCGGCAGGACGTGACCGTCGTCGCCATGCACGCCCGGCCCGTGCGCACCGCCACCGTCTGGACCGGCCCGCCGGCCGATCCGGCGCAGGACGAGGCGGCGCTGCGCAAGTTGATGACCGAACCGAACACGCGGGTTATCTGCGGCGACACCACCGCCCAGATCGCCGCCCGGCTTCTGGGGGCTGAATTGGAATTGGAGCCCCGCCCCAAAGACGGCTGGGCAGAGGTGCCGCCCGTCTCACGCCTGGAGGGGATAGCCCTGGTCACGGAGGGGTTGGTGACGATGGGCCAGGCGCGGGAGCGTTTGGCGGGAGCGGAGCGGGTGCGCGATCTGCCCCGAGGGGAGGATGGCGCCACACAGTTGGCCCGCGCCCTGCTGACCGCCGACAGGATACATTTTATCGTTGGCCTGGCGGTCAACCCGGCCCAGGCTGCCGACGCCGCCGGCACAGTCCCGTTGCGGCGGGCGGTGGTGGAGGGATTGATGCATGACCTGGAGACGCGGGGCAAGGTGGTGTTAGTTGAATACCTGTAACGAATTTACGAATCTACGAATCTACGAACCCAGGAGGTGTGTATGACAGTGCAGTATCACCAGTGGATGGACAAATCCTATCATCACAGACGAGAGGTGTAAATAATATGGAGCAACCTAAAATCGGCGTATACATCTGCGAGTGCGGCATCAACATTGCCGCCACGGTCAACGTGCCGGAGGTAGTTGCCTTCGCCAGCCGGTTGCCCAACGTGACCGTCGCCCGCCAGTACAAGTACATGTGCTCCGAGCCTGGCCAGAACATGATCAAGGACGACATCCGGGAGTTGGGTCTCAAGCGCGTGGTGGTCGCTTCCTGCACCCCACGTATGCACGAGCCCACCTTCCAGACCGCCATCGCTGAAGCCGGCCTCAACCCCTACTACTTTGCCATGGCCAACATCCGCGAGCACTGCTCCTGGATCATCAAGGACATGACGCAGGCGACGGCCAAGGCGAAGCGGTTGGTCAGTTCGGCCGTGGCGCGGGTGGTCTACCAGGAACCGCTGGAGCCGCGCAAGGAGCCGGTCACCCAGGCGGCGCTCATCGTCGGCGGAGGCATCGCCGGCATCCAGACGGCGCTCACGATGGCCGATGCCGGCTACCCGGTCTACCTGGTCGAGCGGGAACCCTCCATCGGCGGGCACATGGCGCAACTGGACAAAACCTTTCCTACCCTCGACTGTAGCACCTGAATTCTGGGACCCAAAATGATGGATGCCGGTCGGCATCCCAACATCACGCTCCTGAGTTACAGTGAGGTCGAGGAGGTTTCGGGCTACGTGGGCAACTTTAAGGTCAAGGTGCGCAAAAAGGCCCGCTACGTGGACGAGGACAAGTGCACCGGCTGTGGCCTGTGCTGGACCGAGTGTATGACGCGGCGCGTCCCGTCCCTGAAACTGATCAAGATGGGCGAGATGAGCGTTGGGGAAAGGAGACCTGGAGAGCGATGAACCTGGATCGAGTCAACGAGATCATTGATCTTTACGGCGCTGACCGGACGGCCAGCCTGGCCGTGCTTCAGGACATCCAACGGGAGTATAACTACCTGCCGCGTGAGGCGTTGGAACTGGCGGCCCAGCGGCTGGGCATGCCCCTCGGCGAGGTCTATCGCATGGCTACCTTCTTCGGGGCCTTTAGCCTGCAACCGAAGGGCGAGTATATCTGCCAGGTCTGCCTGGGTACGGCCTGTCACGTGCGCGGTGGCCCGCGTATTCTGGAGGCGTTGGAACGGGAACTAGGTATCAAGGCCGGAAACACGACGTCCGACGGCAAGTTCTCGCTGGAGGCGGTACGTTGCCTGGGTGCCTGCGCGTTGGGTCCTATACTGATGATCAACGAGGAGCCACACGCTTATATGACCCCTGACAAGGCCACCAAGTTGATCGCCCAACTGACTGCCGGTGAGGTGGAGCGGGCGGAAGCACCGCCAAAAGCACTCCCGGCGCGTGCCCCCGTGGACCTTTCGGGCGTGCCGCCTGCGGGTTAGGTAAGGAGAGGGCAAAATGCCAAAACTGAAGAGTTTTGAAGAACTCAGGAAATTACGGACACAACTGCAGAAGGACATCAAGACCCGCACCGAAACGAGCACGACCATCACGGTGGGCATGGGTACCTGTGGCATCTCGGCCGGGGCGCGGGAAACGATGCACGCCATCCTGGCCGAGTTGGACGAGCGCAACATTGACGCTCACGTGACCACTGTCGGTTGCATCGGCATGTGTCACAAAGAACCCCTGGTTGACGTTCAGCAAGGCGATGAACCCCGCGTCACATACGGCAACGTCACGCCAGCGATGGTGCCGCGCATCATCGAGGAACACCTGATCCAGGGCCACGTGGTGGAAGAGTGGGCCATTGGGCGGGTAGCGGTGGGACAGGAGGGATGAGATGACCGAACAACATCGAGCCGACGTACTGGTCAGTTGTCTCCACGGTCGCTCCCCGGAACTGATCCCAGCCTTTCAAGAGGAGATCAAGCGGCGCGGTTTGGCGGACGAGGTACAAGTCGTTGATACCGGCTGCCGGGGCTTTTGTGCGATGGGGCCCGTGGTGCTCATCCAGCCTGACGGTCTCTTTTATATCCAAGTACAGCCCGCCGACGTGCCCGAATTGGTGGAAGAGACGCTGGTCAAGGGCCGCGCCGTCGAGCGACTGGCGTACAAAGAGCCGGCTACCCACGAGACTATTCCCCATTACGACGCTATCCCGTTCTACAGCAAGCAAGTGCGCCACGTGATGCGCAACTGCGGGATGATCAACCCTCAGTCCATCGAAGAGTACATCGCCGTCGGCGGCTACCAGGCGCTGGACAAGGTGCTCACCTCAATGGCCCCCGAGGAAATCATCTCAGAGGTCAAAAAATCGGGGCTGCGGGGCCGTGGTGGGGCCGGCTTCCCCACCGGTCGCAAGTGGGAATCGACTCGCCGGGCTCCTGGCGACATCAGGTACGTCATTGCCAACGGCGACGAGGGAGACCCGGGTGCTTTCATGAACCGCAGCCTGATGGAGGGCGATCCACATTCCGTCATCGAGGGTATGATCATCGGCGCGTATGCCATCGGAGTTCACCAGGGCTACATTTACGTGCGCGACGAGTATCCGCTGGCAGTCAAGAACCTGGGCATTGCAATTGAGCAGGCGCGGGAGTACGGCCTGCTGGGTGAGGATATCCTGGGCTCTGGCTTTAACTTTGACGTCAAGATCGTGCGCGGAGCAGGCGCGTTCGTGTGCGGCGAGTCGAGTGCGCTTATGCAATCTGTGGAGGGCAAGGTCGGCGAGCCGCGCCCCAAGCACTTTCACGCCACCGAGCGGGGGTTGTGGGATTGCCCCACTGCTCTCAACAACGTGGAGACCTGGGCCAATGTCCCGCTGATCATCAACAACGGCGCCGACTGGTTCGCCTCTCTCGGAACCGAGGGAAGCAAGGGCACCAAGACTTTCTGCCTGGTGGGCAAGATTGAGAACACCGGCCTGATCGAGGTGCCGATGGGCATCACGCTGCGCGAGATCATCTACGACATCGGCGGCGGCATCCCCGACGGCAAAGAGTTCAAGGCGGTGCAGACCGGTGGCCCGTCGGGTGGCTGCATCCCCGCCAGCCTGCTTGACCTGCCGGTGGACTATGACAGCCTGGCCGAAGCGGGCTCGATCATGGGCTCCGGCGGCATGATCGTCATGGATGAGCGCACCTGCATGGTGGACATCGCCCGCTACTTTCTCGACTTTCTCAAGGAGGAATCGTGTGGCAAGTGCACGCCCTGCCGCGAGGGTATCCGACGCATGCTAGAAATCCTGACCCGCATCACCGAGGGGCAGGGGGAGATGGCCGACCTGGAGACGTTGGAGACGTTGGCAAAGACGGTGCAATCGGCTTCGCTGTGCGGCCTGGGCAAGACGGCGCCCAACCCCGTTCTCAGCACACTGCGTTACTTCCACGACGAGTACGTGGCCCACATCGTGGACCACAAGTGCCCGGCCGGCGTCTGCAAGGCGCTGATCGAGTACTATATCATCGCGGACAAGTGCACCGGCTGTGGCCTTTGCCGCCGCAAGTGCCCGCAGGAGGCGATCAGCGGGGAGAAGAAAGAGTTACACGTCATTGACCCGGAGCTGTGCATCAAGTGCGGCGTCTGCTTCGACGTGTGCAAGTTCGACGCGGTAGGCGTGAGGTAGAATGGGCGTCCGAGACCCTCAGACCGAGTGGCTGCGCGTGCAGATTTATCGCCGTATGAGCGGCGAGCAACGCATCGCGCTGGCGGCGGAGATGTACGAGGACGGTGTCGCTATCGTGCGGGCTTCGATTCTCGACCGCTATCCAGATATCGGCGCTGATGATCTCGAACGACAAATGCGCCGTCGTATCCTGCCACGCGGTCTGGCGTTACAAGTGGAGCGAC
>CAYQTW010000273.1:4632-5029 GCA_964420485.1 uncultured Anaerolineales bacterium | reverse complement strand
GCCTCAACCCCAACCGCTTCCTCAACCTCAACCTTAACCTCAACCTCAGCGGGGATAACGGTCGCGCTCGCCACGGGCGGCGGGGTCGGTGAGGAAGGGGGAGGAGAGGTGTCGGCGCTGACAGGGGCGTCCTCGACCAACATCAGTGGCGCGCCGCCCTTATGGCAGCTCTGGGCACAGTTGGCGCCGGGCAAATCGAGATAATAGTAGCCGCGCTCGGGGTAGACCTGGTAAGCCGCGCCCTGCGCGTTCACCAGCAGCGCCCGCGTCGTGCGGGCCGGGATCATTGCCGTCTGGGCCTCCGGCGTGCGCGCCCAGACGACGGTCGTCGTCTGCCGGCCCCGGTCTATTCTTACGACCGAGATGTCGTCGCGGCGGTCCCAACTGCCGCCCCGGA
>CAYQTW010000273.1:0-4622 GCA_964420485.1 uncultured Anaerolineales bacterium | reverse complement strand
CCTGGTAGGCGGTGAAGGCGGGCCGGCGACTGCCGTCTATGCGCACCAGCCCAAAGGGCTCGGGGTCGGCGGCGCTGTCAGTCGCGGTGTCAACCATCTTGTAGACGGCAATGCGCTCGGCGCCGGCGGCGATCTCTAGGGCAAACGCCTGGATGATAAAGAAAGCCTGCTCATCTTCCGAGATGCGGGAGAGGTAGGCGTTCGTCTCCGCGATCCAAAAGGGCTTGTAGATGCCCCGGTTGTGGAGAAGGCGGTAATAGTGGGCCGTGATGTCGTAAATCTTTTCCGGCTCGTGGTAGAGGTGCAGCGTGGCGACGTCAAAGTAATAGTCGTTGGCCGCAGCGTTGCGGTCGGCGACGAGCGCGTCGAGGAACTGTCCAAACCAGTGCTCGTTGTGCCAATGGGTCACGGCGGCCATGTGAATGACGGCGTTGGGGTTGGTCTCTTTGGCGACGATGTAGGTGACGCGCAGCAACTGGATGAAATCCTCGGTAGAACCGCCCCAGGTCATATCCGGCGACCCCAGGGGAATCTCGGGCTCGTTCCACACGGTCCAGTGGTCAATGCGACCGGCGTAGCGGGCGACGATGGTGCGCACGAAATTGGCCCACAGGTTATTGGGATCGTCCGTGGGGAGATAGAGGCCCTGGGGGACGCCGGGGCCTATCCCCGTGTCGGTGGCCCAGCCGGGCGTGGTGATGAGCAGCCCGACAGCCTGGCGCCCGGCCGCCAGTTCCGCCGCCAGTTGCCCGTCAGAGATGGGGACGACGTTCCACTCGTCGGGGCCGTTGGGCTGGATCCTGCTCCACTCGAACGTAATGCGGGTCCAACCGGCGCCCAGGGCAGTGGCGGCGTCCGGGGCGGCGTAGGCCTCGACGACGCCAAAGCGATAGTCGGGAATGCCGGCGGCGGTTGCGGTGGGCGACTGTGGGTTGATGACGGCAACTGCCAGGAGGGTAGCGACGCAAGTGAAACAGAGCCACCGAGTTCGTATCATCTCTATTGCTCCATTCTCTCCATCGCTTGGTGCAGATACATCCCGTTTGCCAAAAGGCCCGGCTTGTGCTAGAATGTCCGGCGCTTTCCCATAGCCTTTGGCTGTAGGGTGGTTGACTCTGCACGGTTTCAACGACAGGGGGATAAAAGTATGATAGCACAGTTGGCGACGGTGTCAAGCCTACCGCACTTGCTCGACGATCCGTCCGAGGATACTGAAAAGCCGGGTGAGGCGGCCCCGCCTCCCGAGGTCGCAGGGGCCATGCCGGAAGAGCAAGTGCCGGAGGAGCCCCCCGCTGTTGCAGCGGAGGCTGCACCGGAGAAAGAAACACCAGCCGCGGCCGGCGCCGTGGCCGTGGCGGCTATGCCGGAGGCGGAAGAGGCTCCCTCGTTCGGCCGGCGGCTCGGCGCTACCCTGGCCCGTGTCCGCGAACAAGTGAACATCAAAGCCTTGATTTTGATCGTGGTCGGTGTGCTGCTCATTGCTGCCCCGTTTCTGCCTCCCATTTCGCTCTTGGAACGGCTGGGCATCGTCGGCTACACCACCCTCGATGCCGAAAACAGTTCCGTCTCCCACGCCGATGGACTGACGTTGAGCGTGGACCCCGAAACTTTTGGCGACAAGTTGCGGGTGCGGCTAGAGTCGGTACCGCGCGTTGAATTCCTGGAAGGCTCGGCAGGTTCGGCGCTGCGCAAAGCGGTCGAGGCTCTGCCTGACTATCTTGTTGTCAAAAGTTCCTTTTACCAGATCCAGGTACGCGGCGACGCCCAGCAACCGGTGACGATTGACGTGGTGCTGCCCAATGCCGCAGAGCCGTGGGAGACGCTAGACCTCTATACCTGGACCGGAGAAATGTGGGAGTGGGCAGGCAGCGAACTGCACACCGAGGTCGCCGAACACGAATTTATCCGTGTCCAGACGACCGACGTCCCGGCCAATCTCGTGGTCGTCCAGGCCGGGCCGATCACTCTGACCGTCTCTGCCTCCCTGGGGCCGGGTGACGGCCCGGTGACTGCTGCCGCCGCCGTGCTCGACGAGGTCAATCCCACCGGGCTATTCCTGGGCACGGACGGCGGTTTTGTCGGCGACCCGAACAGCCTGCTGCAACCGGGCGAGGTAGGGGCGGAGTCACCCCGCCCCTACACCGTCCTCCCGACTCTGCGCAACTGGGCTCCCGGCGCGACTGTCAACCGGGGCCTGCTCCTGGACGTGTTGACGATCCCCGAGATCCAGGAGGCCCACGTCAACAACATCGTGCAACTATGTACCGAAAAGGGCTTTGCCGGCGTGGACGTGGACTATCGCGGGGTCGCACCCGACGATCGTGACGCTTACACCGCTTTTATCAATGCGCTTGCCAGCGCCCTCCACGCTGCAGATCTGCGGTTGACTGTCGTCGTCGAGCGGCCAACGCCCACCAATGGCGGGTGGGACACGGGAGGCTACGATTGGGCGGCGCTCGGCGCTGCCGCCGATGCGCTCAAATTCTCTCTCCCCGAAGACCCCGCTGCCTACGGCGAGGGAGGCGAAGCGCAGCAACTGCTCGACTGGGCCACGGCCCAGGTGCCGCGCTACAAACTGCGTTTACTAGTCTCATCTTTCAGCGCGGAACAGAGCAGTGACGAGATCAACTACATTTCATTGGAACAGGCGCTGGCTCCTTTCGGAGAGGCGATGGCCCTCAGTGACGTGAGCCAGGTCGAGCCTGGCAGCGAAGTGACATTTGGCTTGGCGAGCCAACTCTTGAGCATTACGCCCCAGGAGGCCGCCGGCACCTATCGCTTGCAGTACGAGGCTGACGATGGAGAAATCCACACCGTCTGGCTCGGCACGGCCGCCAACCTCTCCACCAAGTTGGATTGGGCATCGAGGTATCACCTGGGCGGCATCGCCGTGGCCGACATGTTCGCTCCCGGCAACGCCGGGGGCATCTTGGACGTGGTGACGGCCTACGTAAACCAGCGCGCGGCTGCCACTCCTGCCACGGACCAGGAGATGGAGATCGTCTGGACCGTTGCCGGCGCAGATGCGGTCATAGATCAGCAACATTCGCCGCTGACCGAACCGGGCTACACCTGGATAGCGGTGGACACGACCGGCGCGTACACCGTCGGCGCGACGGTGGCGGGCTTTGATCATGGCTCCGTGGCGGTCACAGTGGCCAGACCGACGCCGGTCCCCACGCCGACACCGGAGGCGACAGCGACGGTGGAGATGACGCCGACGGGCGGGATGACGGCCACGGTGGCGGGCGCGGGAGAGATGACGGCCACGGTGGCGAGCACAGGGGAATTGACCTCCACCCAACTCGACGCCTCCTACGTGGCCGACGTGACCATCCCCGATAACACACAACTGGACAACGAGGCCGAGTTCGTCAAGACCTGGCGCGTGCGCAACAGCGGCGACGTCGCCTGGCCTGATGATACCGTCCTGGCCTTTTCCAGCGACGCGCAGATGGGTGCGCCGGAGAGCGTCGAGGTGGGCGCGGTGGCACCTGGCGACACGGTGGATGTCAGCGTAGAGATGAAGGCCCCCGCCGAACCGGGTCGTTACACCGGCGTCTGGCGCATGAAGACGGCGGATGGGTTCTTTGGCACCAATCTCTTGGTGGTGATCCAGGCCGGGGAGGTGGCGGAGGCGCCGCCGCTTGTGATCGGGCCGGTCAGCGCCGGGCCGTTCGAGTTGGGGGGGCACGTCCGCGATTTGGGTTTCCCATACGCCGACAAGATGCACTACGCTGGCATGAATTGGGCCAAGGTTCAGGTGCAGTACGGACAGGATGCCTCGGGTATCATCGCAGCCGCGCACGCCAGAGATTTCAAGATCCAGTTGAGCGCCCTGGGTTCGCCCGGCATGGTCACCCAGGGGGGCTTTGAGCAGGACTATGCCAATTGGGTGGCCGGGCTGGCGGCAGCCGGGGCCGATGCCATCGAGATATGGAACGAGCCCAACATTGACCGCGAGTGGCAGATCGGCTACATCAGCCCGCAGGCGTACACGAATCTGCTGTGCAAATCCTACAGTGCCATCAAGGCCGCGAACGGTGGCACCGCGGTTATCAGCGCTGCACCGGCCCCGACTGGCTATTTTGGCGGTTGCAGTCCCAATGGCTGCGACGATTTGCCTTTCCTACAAGGGATGTACAACGCCGGCGCTGCCAACTGTATGGACTATATCGGCGCGCACCACAATTCGGGCGCAACCTCCCCCTCGGCCCGCAGCGGTCACCCGGCCGACCCCGGCAGCACTCACCACTCTTGGTTCTTTTTGCCGCAGACCGAATTGTACTACAACACGTTCGGCGGGGCGCGCAAGTTGTTCTACACCGAGATGGGCTACGCTTCCCAAGAAGGTCTACCCACATTCTCAGATTGGTTCTCCTGGGCGCGGGGCACGAACAATGCCCAACAAGCGGCCTGGCTGGCCGAGGCAGTGCAATTGAGCGTCAACACCGGCATGGTGCGCTGCATCATCGTG
Source organism: uncultured Anaerolineales bacterium (assembly GCA_964420485.1). Lineage (GTDB taxonomy): Bacteria > Chloroflexota > Anaerolineae > B4-G1 > B4-G1 > CAYQTW01. The sequence continues at coordinate 145 of CAYQTW010000273.1, read as the reverse complement.
TGGAATATTGATTTTGTGCGCTACGGTGATGACCCTCAAGACGGGTTCGCCATCATCCGTCCGGGCGGCAGTTGCCCGGCCTGCGACTCACTCCACGCCGTGCTGGGCACGCGCTGATGTGTGTTGACCAGGACTGTGGGCTGTG
>CAYQTW010000272.1:0-5037 GCA_964420485.1 uncultured Anaerolineales bacterium | reverse complement strand
TTTCCCAATTCGTTCCTTTCCCAATTCGCTGTAGTGTTTCTCGACACCATGAAATCAAACCGTCTACAAGCCATCACCCAAGGTCTCTTGGTCTGCGTCATCTGGGCATCCTCCTTCGTCCTCGTCAAGATGGGGCTGGCCTACCTGAAACCGTTAACCCTGGCCGGGCTGCGATATTTCACTGCCTTCCTGTTGCTCCTGCCCTTGATGGCCCGTCGTGGAGATAGGGGCGGGGTAACCCCGCCCCTACGCGACCCGGCTCCAGGGCACTGGGGCCGCCTCTTTATCATCGGCCTGTGCGCTTACACCATCGGTAACGGCACTCTTTTCTGGGGGCTACAATACCTGCCGGCTACCACCGGCTCTTTTTTGCTTAGTCTCGTCCCAGTCCCGATTCTCTTTCTGGGAATCCTGTGCTTGAGGGAAATGCCGTCCGCCTGGCAGATTGTGGGACTCTTGATCAGCCTGGCAGGCGGATGGCTCTTCTTTTCACCCGGCCTGGGCGCCGGTGAACCGCTGGCGGTGGGCGTCGTGGGAATCGGCCTTTTGGCCTTTGCCGTCTTTGGCATCCTAGGGCGCGAGGTGGCCAAGGCTCAACAGGTGCAGACCGTCGCCCTGACCGCCATCCCGCTGGGTTTTGGCGGGGGGATACTTTTGCTCCTGGCTCTCGTCGTGGAGGGACTGCCTGACTTTTCGCTGGCGGGCCTGATCATCGTCCTGTGGCTGGCAGCGATCAACACTGCCCTGGCCTACATGCTGTACAATCACGCTCTGCGGACGCTGACGGCCCTGGAGATGAACGTCTTGCTCAACCTGTCGCCATTGGGAACGGCACTTTTGGCCGCCCTGCTCTTGCACGAGCAGATGGCTCCCGTTCAGATACTTGGCATAATCATTGTCATTCTGGGCGTGAGCGCCGTCCAGTGGGGAGGACGGGGGACAGGCGAGACTGAAAGGATATGAAACTATGAACAAATCACGCACACGTCGCATCTTTGCCGCCGATGGCCGCACAGTCATTGTGGCGCTGGATCACGCCGCCTACTTTGGCCCGATGACAGGGTTGGAGCGGCCCGGAGAAATGCTGCGAACTATCGTGGAGGCCGGCGCCGACGCGGTGCTGACTACGGCCGGCGTCGTCGCCCGCTTTGGCGACTGCCTGGGCCGTGCCGGGCTCATCCTGCGGGCCGACGGCGGCTCCACAGTGCGCGACCCGCAGCCGGCCGGTTTGCGCCAGGTCGTCTCAGTCGAACGGGCGCTGCGGTTGGGGGCCGACGCGCTGGCCTGCATGGGCATGATCGGCTTCCCCGACGAGTCGGCCTCCCTGCGCGTGCTCGCCGGCCTGGCCGACGAGTGCAACCGATGGGGGCTGCTCCTCATGGCAGAGATGCTGGTGCAGGGACGCGATGGAGGAAAACCCACCGCCGAGGACATCGCCTTTGCCGCCCGCGTGGGCGTCGAGATGGGGGCCGATTTCATCAAGACCCTGTACATCGGCCCGCCGGAGACGTACCGGGCCGTCACCGAGACCTGCTACGCGCCAGTTGTCGTACTGGGCGGAGAAAAGGCTGCTGACGACCGGGGAGTGCTGGCACCTGTGGCGGGGGCACTGGAAGCGGGCGCGGCCGGCGTCGCCATCGGGCGCAACGTCTGGCAGCACCCCGACCCGGCCGGGATGGTGCGGGCGTTGGTGGCGTTGGTACACGGCGGCGCGACGGTGGATGAGGCGCTGGAGGAGATCTCGGGGTGAGCGATTTGTTTCTCGGCCTCGACCTGGGCACCTCTGCGGTCAAGGTCGGCCTGTTCGACGCGGAAGGGAACCTGCTGCGCCGGGCCCGCCGGCCCTACCCGCTGTACACGCCCCACCCCGGCTGGGCCGAGCAGGAGCCGGAGGAGTGGTGGTCGGCCACCTGCGACGCGCTGCGGGACGCATTGGCAGGGGTGGACACAGGCCGCGTGGCCGCCGTGGGGTTGAGCGGGCAGTCGCCCAGCCAGGTGCTCGTCGCCAGCGATGGCGCGCCCCTGGGCCGGGCCATCGTCTGGAGCGACCGTCGGGCCACCGCCGAGGCCGCCTGGCTGGCGGAGCGCATCACGCCGGAGCAGGCCCGGGCCTGGACAGGCTACGCCTTCATCACCGGCGTGAACCAGCAACCGGCGCGGCTCCTGTGGCTCAAGGCCCACCGTCCCGACGACTGGGCCCGCTGCGCCGCCGTCCTTCAGCCAAAGGATTTCATTGGGCTGCGGCTGACCGGCCGGGCGGCCACAGACACCAACAGCGTCTTGTCCCTGTACAATTCCCGGACGGGCCGGTACACCGCCGACCTCCTGGCTCTGCTGGGCGTGGAGCCGGAAAAGATGCCGCTCGTGTTAGAGCCGACCGCCGTCGTGGGGTATGTAACACCGCAGGCCGCGTCCGCCACCGGACTGCACCCCATCAAATCCGTCAATTCTGCCGATCCGTGTTCTAACGTACCCGTCGTCACCGGCACGATAGACGCCTGGTGTGACATCATCGGCTGCGGGGGCGTCGCGCCGGGCTGCGCCGTGGACGTGACGGGCACTTCGGAGGTGGTGGCGTTGATCACGGTAGAGATGGTGGACGGGGAGGGCGTCTTTGGTGCGCCGCTGGTGGCGGGACGCTACTGGATCGGCGGGCCGATGCAGGCGGGCGGCGCGGCGCTCGTGTGGCTGGGGCGATGTTTCTACGGCCAGGAGCAGCCGGACTTTAATCTACTGGAGGCCGAGGCGTCCGCTGTCGCGCCGGGGGCGGAGGGGCTGCTGTTCCTGCCCTACCTGGAGGGCGAACGAGCGCCGGTGTGGGACCCGGCAGCGCGAGGGGCTTTTGTCGGGCTGACCGGCCGTCACACCCGCGCCCACTGCGCCCGCGCCGTCTACGAGGGAGTGGCCTTTGCCGTGCGCCACCTGTTGGAACGCTGCCATGTGGCGGCGGTAGGGGCGGGGTTACCCCGCCCCTACCCGGAGGTGTTGCGCGTCTCGGGCGGCGGGTCGGCCTCTGCCTTGTGGAACCAGATCAAGGCCGACGTCACTGGCCTGCCCGTGCAGCGGATGGTATCCCCAGACACTGCCTGCTTGGGCGCGGCCATGCTGGCCGCCGTCGGCGTGGGGGCCTTTGACGGGCTCGACGAAGCGACCATGGCGATGGTGCGGGTCGGGGACACCTTCGATCCCATCCCGGCTCACGTCGCTCACTACGAGAGACTGTTTGCCGCGTGGCAACAGTTGTACCCGGCCCTACGCCCGACTTTTACGCATCTGGATGATCTACAAGATGAGTACACGACAAGAGTTACAGATGATGCTGCGGGCCGCCCGTTTCTATTACGAGGACGGTCTGACTCAGCAGCAGGTTGCCGATGAATTGGGTGTCTCCCGCCCAAAGGTTTCTCGGCTATTGACCCAGGCGCGGGCGGAGGGCGTCGTCCGCATCGCCATCGTGGACCCCTTTACCACTTTCGAGGAGATAGAGACTCGGCTGGTGGAGACGTTCGGGCTGCGCAAGGCTGTGGTCGCAGCCGGGGAGGGGCTGAGTGGGGAACCGCTGCGACGGCGCATCGGGCTGGCGGCGGCCGAGTACCTGCGACGCACGCTGTACGATGACTTGCGGATCGGGATCGGCTGGGGGCGCACGCTGCGAGCCATTGTCGAGGCCCTGAGCGTGAAACACCGGGCGGCCATCCACGTTCTTCCTCTCATCGGTGGCCTGGGCCAAAAGTCGGCCTCCTTCCAGGTGAACGACCTGGCCCGGCGGCTGGCGGAGGCATTTGGCGGCACCTGGCAGGCGCTCTATGCCCCGGCCTTTGTCGGCGACGCCCCGGCCAGGGACGCACTACTCCGCCACCCGGATGCGCAGAGGATGATAGAGACCTGGGACGGCTTGGATATGGCCCTGGTCGGCATCGGCTGCTTTGCCTTCCAACGCCACTCCTCAATGTTCTTTGCCGAGTATATGGCCCAGACCTTGTTCCGAGAACTGGAGGAGCGCGGGGCCGTGGGTGACCTGTGTGGGCGTTTCTTTGACATTCAGGGAAAACAGTGTATCCTTGAGGCCGGGGTCGTTGGCATTTCACTGGAACGACTGAGAGCATTGGATCGCGTGGTCGGCGTCGCCGGGGGGGAGGAAAAAGTAGCCGCTATCCTGGGGGCGTTGCGCGGCGGCTACCTAAACGCGCTGATCACCGACAGCGTCACCGCCCAGAAGGTGTTAGAGAGACACGGGAGTGAAACGTGAGGAGTGAAACGTGACTCGCACTTTGTTAGACAAAGCCTATGGCTGTTTGGCCGGGCTGGCGGTGGGAGACGCGATGGGCTGCCCCACCGAGTTCCTGACGCCGGAGCAGATCGTGGCCGAGTACGGGTGGGTGGAGGGACTGGTTGCTTCGCCGACCTGGCACCCTCACGCTGTATTGCCCACTGGCCGCGTGACCGACGACACGGAACAGGCGCTGGCGCTGGCCGGGGTTTACCTGCGCGACAGACGGATGAGCGCGGGCGCGATGGCGCAGGCAGTGTTGGACTGGGCCGACGCTCAGGGGGAGCACCTGGCGCTTTACCTGGGTCCCAGCACGCGCCGGGCGCTGGAGGCGCTGCGAGCCGGCGCCGACCCCCGCGAGTCTGGCCGCGCGGGCAAGACGAATGGCGCGGCGATGCGCGTCGCCCCCGTCGGGATCGTGCATGCCGGGGACCTGGAGGGCGCGCTGGCGGATGCGGTGGAGGCCAGCTTGCCCACGCACGGCACCACGCTGGCGCTCTCCGCCGCCGCTGCCGTGGCCTGCGCCGTGGCCGAGGCGATGCGTGCGGACGCCACCCTCGGGGGGGTGTTGGAGGCGGGAATGGAAGGGGCCGTGCGCGGGCGCAAGTTTGGCGCGTGGTCCTGGACGCCGCCGCTGGAGAAACGTTTCGAGTTGGCGCTGCGGTTGGTGCGCCAGGCCGAGAACAAGGCCCAGGCCATGCGGGCGCTCTACGATTACGTCGGTGTGGACATGACTGTTACCGAGAGCGTGCCGACTGCCTTTGGCC
>CAYQTW010000271.1:0-5062 GCA_964420485.1 uncultured Anaerolineales bacterium | reverse complement strand
AATCGGCCTGGTTGTCGGCGATGACGTTGTTGACGAGCGTAAAGTCGGGACAGGCAGCCATCTCCACGCCACCGCCGGTACCAAAGACCCCCCCAGCCTGATTCTCCCGGATCTGGTTGGCTTCCAAAACGGGCTGGCTCTCGACAAAGTAGAGGCCGCCGCCCGCACTGCCCCAAAAGCCACCGACGGCTGCCTGGTTATTCAGAATTTCGTTGCCACGCAGGATCGGTGCGCCCCCCTCGGCACAGAGGCCGCCGCCCCAGCCGTCACTAGCCCACATACCACTACTGGTCGTGCCATCGTTGCCAGTGATGATATTGCTGACGATAAGCGCATCGCTCTGGCGAAGGTAAACGCCACCGCCCATGCCATCAGCCCAACCATCGGTGTTAGCGACGTTGCCGACGACGGTGTTGCCGCTGATGGTCGCCGTGGCCGTGACGACGTATACGCCGCCGCCCGCATCCTCGGCAAAGACAGAGCCGCCCCATCCGTTGGCGTCGCCGCCGGTGATGCGGAAGCCCTCGACGGTGGGCGTGATGTCGCCGCTGATGTAGACCACGCGCCCGTTACTCTGTGCGTCCAGCGTGGTGGTGTATGCCTCGGGGTCCCAGGCGGTAAAGTCGTTGTTATAGCCGCCGCGCAGCGTCAGGCTCTTGCTGATGTAGACTACCTGCGCCAGCCCGCCGTAAAAGTTGACGTTGTTGTAGGTACCCTCGGCGACCTCGATCACATCGTCGGGATCGTCCACCGCGTCCACGGCGGCCTGCACCGTCGTGTAGCAGGGCGTGGGCAGGCCCGTGCAATTCGGGGCGACGTAATACGTCGCGTGCCCATCAGGCCCCTGGGCCAGAGCGACCTCCGGGCAAGCCCACGTCCCCAGCAGGGCCAGTGCCCCGGCCAGGGCCAGCAGGCCCAGGGTCAGGGCGAGTGAGATGTGCAGTTTCTTCGCGTTCATTTTGTTCCTCCTGTTGTGAATTGCGAATCAGCGAGTCTGCGAATCAGCGAGTAACAAATCACGTTTCACGTGTTGTGTCGGGTCAGCGGGCCTGGGTGAGGTTTCTGGGACAGACCCGGCAGTTGCGCACGGATGAAGGTGAACAGGTCTTCCAACGAGGCAAAGTATTCCTTCTCCCCGCCGGGGATGTGCTCGACCTGCGCCAACCACTCGCGGCCGGCGACCTGTGGCCCGACCGAAGTCGGTATCTCGCGCCACAGGCGAATCAGGAACGAGGTGTAATCCAGGTTTGACGCCAGCATACCTGTAGTATACAGAAAACACAGGGACCTGTCTTGTGTCCATGGTCACGTTTCTTTCACGATTTTTGGGACGGGAAACCGTGACTTGACCGTGACGGGGCACGGGCAAGTCACAGGTCGAATTGGGGGTTGGGCAGAGCACTAGAACGGAGAAAGAAAAAAACGGAAAGGGGCAACCTGATACCAGAATGACGTGCGCTATCTGATCGTTGGGGGATACGCGGGCAGTCTCATCTCCAGCCGGAAGCCGCCCACTTTATCCGGCCCGGCGCTGAGCGCGCCTCCCAGCACCTCGGCCCGCTCGCGCAGACCACGCAGGCCGTGCCCCCCTCGCTCTCCCATTGCAGGGGCCGGGGTAGAGGGAACGCCATCATTCTCCACAGACAATGTCACAGCCTGCGGCGCGTAGCGCAACTGTACCGTCACCTGTTGCGCGTCCGGCGCATGGCGCCGCACATTGGTCAGCGCCTCTTGAGCGGCCCGGTACAGAGGTGCGGCCAGGCGGGACGGCAGCGGCACGACCTCCCCCTCGACTTGCCAGACGGTGTGGACGTGCGCCGTCTGCTCAAAGTCGGCCACCAGCCCGGCGATGGCCTCCGGCAGCGAAAAAGTCTCCAGCGCGGCAGGGCGCAGTGCCTGTACCGCCCTCCGCACGTCGGCCAGACCCTCCTTGACCAGCGCGCGGGACTGTTCGGCGATCCGACGGCGTTGTTCCGTCTGGCCGGGGGGCAGGCGGGCCAGGAGTTCTAGTTGGACGTCGAGCGCGGTCAGCGTGTGGCCCACAGTGTCGTGAATCTCGTGCGCCAGGCGGGCACGCTCGCGGGTGATCGCCAGCTCTTCGGCCTGGGCGGCGTACTCGCGCAACTTGCGGTTGGCGACGGCCAACTCGGCCACCATTCGTTCCACCTCGGCGCGGGCCTCCCTTTCGTGCACGGACACCTGGGTCACAAAGACCACGGACACGATACCCGTCAGATAGCCGATGCCGGCCAGCAGCGCGGCCTCCCACCCGCCGTGCAGCCCGTAGGATACCCCCAGGACTATGATGAGCAACGCGCACATGGCCATCATCCAGTGGCGCGGCAACACTTGCACGCCCAGGCTGGTCAGCGGCAGTATAATCAGGCCGGCGAGAAAAAAGCCAGCCGTCCAGTACACGATCAAGCCGGCCAGCGGAATCTCAACCGCGTAGAGTAGGGCGAGGGCGAAGGGCGAACCCGTGCGGGCGTGAAACTCGGTGCCATAGATGCCCACCAGCAAATACACCCCACCTGCAGCGATCAGTCCAGCGATCTCGGGCGGGGTGAATGGGTGCTGCGGGAAAGCGAAGGCAGCGACGTACACGGCGACCACGGTGGCGACAAAGGACTTGCGGCCGGCGCGGATGTCTGCACGAGATGATATGTCAGTAAGTGCCACTCCATTCATTGTTCATTGCCTCATTGTTCATTTCATTGTTCATTGTTCATTCAACAATCCCCATTCCACCGCCAGGCGGACGGCGTGGGCGCGACCACGGGTGCCCAGTTTGTTCAGGATGTGGCTGACATAGTTCTTGACCGTCCCCTCCGCCAGGCACAACTGCTCGGCAATCTCGGCGTTGGAGGCGCCCTCGGCCATCAGACGCAGCACCTTACGCTCGCGCGGGGTCAATCGTTCGGTCAGGGCCGGCTGTTCCTGTTCCGGGTGGGTGGCGCGGCGAATCACCTTCTGCGTGACGGCCGGGTCGAGCACGGAGTCGCCGGCGTGGACGGCGCGAATGGCCGTGGCCAGGTGGTCGGGGTCGGCGTTCTTGAGCAGGTAGCCGGAGGCGCCCGCCCGCAGCGATTCAAAGACGTATTCGTCATTGTCAAAGGTGGTCAGCACGATCACGCGCGTAGACGAATAGCGGGCGCGGATCTGGCGCGTGGCGGCCACGCCGTTCATACCCGGCATACGCACGTCCATCAACACCACGTCCGGCGACTGTTCGGCGACGAGCGCCAGCGCTTCGCGCCCACCGGCCGCCTGGCCTACCACCGTCAGATCGGGCACCAGCGCAAGAAGCGAGGCCAGTCCCTCGCGGATGAGGGTTTGATCGTCTACGACGGCAACGCGGATGTTGCTCACGCTCCCCTGCCCCCTACTCCTTTCCCAATCTACCATCCTACCAATCGTATCTTTTCAATAATTCGGGGTAATGTAGGTCAGAATGCTAGTAGTGCGACTTACTCTCGCCCCTACTTTTTGAAAAGATACTACCAATCTACGTATCATCTCAATATTCTGGGGCACTTTTAACGTAGCCGCGCTTTCCATAGCGCGTTATGCCCGCGAGGTATGGAAACCTCGGCTACATTGCCCCACTTTATTGAGCAGATACCAATCTACCATCTACTCGGGCCGGTCGGGGTAAAAGTCTATCACCGCCTGCTCCCCGGCATAGGAAAGGGCCGCCGCCCGGCCCTGCACGGCCTCGGCCGCCAGCGTCACTCCGGTGACCTGGGCCACGGTTTGCGTGAGCGTCTCCAACGGCAAGGCCAGCCCGATCAACGTGTGCGTCTCGTCCAGGTAAAAGCGCACCACATCAGGCCCATCCGCCCAGATATCCTGCGCCGGGTCCCATACCAGGAGATAGGGCTCGTATTTCCCACTGCCGACGTCGTAACTAACACCGACGGCGGCCTCTGTCCCCAGGTCGGGGTTGATGCGGGCTGAGTCCGCCGGGCGGCCGGTCTCGACGTCACCATCCAGGTCGAGCGCCAAGAGCCATTCCGTGTACACCTCCGGTGGGTCGGGGGCCGGCTCGTAGAGAGCGATCCAGAGTAGAGCCTCATCCTCGGCGGCCCAGGCAACCAGTTCCGCCGGCGTTCCTTCGGTGGGCTGAAGCGTTATTCGCAGATTGGGGCCTACGCTGGCAGTGCGGATGTCCACGCCGGCAGGAGGCGCCTCGACTGGTACTCCCGTATCGTAGGCGCCCACGTCGCCCTGGGCGTCGGCGGGCGGGGGAGCGGTGGCCTCCGGCATCGGTGCGGCGGTTGGTGGTGCGGTGGGGGTAGGAGACGGCATGGGCGTGGGCGTGGATGTGGGCGTCGGAGTGCAGGCGACGACGTGCACGACTGCTTGGGCCGCCTGGCGCGAGTCGCTCCGTGTGGCCGTGATGGTATAGTCGCCTGGGGTATCGCCGGCGATAAAGATGCCGCCGGCGCTGATGGTGCCCCCTGTGGCTTCCCACGCGACCTGGCCCTCGGCGGTGAACTGGCGCTGTTCGCCGGCGCACACTGTCACCTCGGCGGGGCTGACTGCCAGGGATGTCTCCTCCGGCGCGGGTGTCGCGTCCCTCCCGCACGACCGCAATATGGTGGCGCCAGCCACTATTGCGACGAGTACCATCATACCGATGGTAAACCAGAACAGGATCACACGCGCTTTGTCGTTCAACATATCTCCTCCCGTTTGGAAATTAGCGGTTCATCACCCCACCCCACCCATCCGTGCAACCTCTCTCAAACCGCAACCGCGCCACCCGCCGTGTCCCCGGCCCGACGGCGACCTTTGCCCCCAGCCGTCGCCCACACACCCACACGATCTCATCGCCCGCGACGAGCAGCGGCACATGGTCACGCCAGACGCGGGGAATCTTGAGATTGATCAACAATGCGCTCAGTTTGAGACTGTGCCCGCCCATCCCCTGGGGCCGGAAGCGGTCTCCCCGGCAGCGCGGGCGCAGCGCCAACGGCCCGGCAAGCGCGTCCGCGTCAAAGTAGGCTGTCCAGGGATCGGGGTTAGCGGCTATCTGGGCCACGCTCCACTCATCCAGCAT
>CAYQTW010000270.1:0-5062 GCA_964420485.1 uncultured Anaerolineales bacterium | reverse complement strand
TGCAGAGAGAGGAGGTGCGGCGATGGGAAAAACTTTGGCCGAGCAGTGGATAGAGGAAGGTATGCAGCAGGGTATGCAGCAGGGCATACAGCAGGGCATACAGCAGGGCATGCAGCAGGGCATGCAGCAGGGTATGCAGCGAGGTATCCGAGAGGGGTTGCTGGCAGGGATTGAACTGGGCCTGGAGCTGAAATTCGGCAGCGCAGGATTGTGTCTTTTGCCGGAGATATACAAGATTGAGGACGTGGATGTGTTGCGAGCGATTCACGCCGGGCTAAAGACGGTAGTGGCGGTAGAGGAATTGCGTTATTTCTATCAGCCATCATCAGCGGACGCCCCGCTTCAGCGGAGATTTTCTGATGAGAGGTGAAAAATGACAGACGAGGAAAGGACACAGGTAGACGCCCAGGAAGAGGTGGATCAGATCATCAAGACCGCCAAAACATTGGGCGTCGAGGTAGACGAGACCGACGTCGCCCAGTGGTTGACGGCAATGGCCGCGTCCGGCACGATGAAATGGGAAATGGACGCGGAGGCTGGCATCTATGGCCACGAGATCACGCTGCTCGATTTTGACAAAGCCACGCTAGATCGTTACCGCCGCATCGCCGACGTGGTCCAATTGCCCGATCTGCCCAACGTCGAGACTGCCGTCAGCCTGGCCGGCAGCGCGGCCCAGGGCGTGATCCAACTCTACCCCGGTGACTGCGATTACTTTGAGCGCGTCAATATCAAGGCGGAGACGCGGGAGGAAGCGACCCACATCCTGGCCGACCTGATGCGCAACAAGGCCCTGGAAAAGTTCGAGGGCCCCGGCTACCAACTGATCGAAATAAAGTTCGGCACCTGGCAGACTGACGTGGTCAAGGACGGTGAACCCATCAAGACCGGCTCCCCCGTCTCCTGGCTCCCCGACGAGGTGAAGGCGGGCCGGATGCAGGTCGTGCGTGCCTCGGGCGAGCCGTGGGAGGTGGAGTGGGAGTACGGTTGCCTGGACCCCGGTTGGTGCAAGATGGACTGGGTCATCGCCGAGGTGGAGAAAGGGCGCGTCGTCAACGCCAGCAACATGCTCGACGTGACCTGGGAGGCTCCCGACGGCTCAATCACGCCCCTGGACGGTTTCATTGACCCCTACTTTCAGGAGGTGTACCTGGAGGCGGACTCGGTGCCACTGTTCTCCAAACTGACCCATCACATTTCGCCCCAGGCGCTGGACGAGTACGTGCAGCAACTCACCGGCGAGGTCTACAAGTACACCCACGAGCGCGTCAACTATGGCAAGGCGGCCAAGCGCATGTACAACATCTTTCGGCTGACCGGTCGCCACCATGCCGCCGCGCTGATCCGCGAGTTGTTCGACGAGCCGGCCGCGCTGCTCTACCAGGTCTGGTCGCTGCTGGACACGATGGACGACGCGGCCCAGCCCGATTCGACGATTGACCGCGAGACGTTGGTGCAACAGACCGACGTGCTGATCAAGAACGTGATCGAGGTCTGCGAGGGGCCGTTGGAGACAGAGATCGTGATGGCGCTGATCCGGCTGCGGGATGACATCACTGGCAGGGTGGACCTGGGCGCTGATGACTGGGATGCGCTGATTGTAGGGTCGCGGGCCAAGACAGAGGAGTTGGTCAATAAATTTTTCAAGGACAAACTGCTAGGTATTCCAGAGGTGCGCGAGTTCCTGGATTCGCTAGAGGAGGCATAGGGCCTCAGTAAATCCCAAATCGCTCAAGATCGCTCCGAGGGGATTGCCAAATCCCCGGTTTGGGCCTGGATCGCCAGATCCGGGCCGAGCAAAATTGAATCTACTACGAAACACCGGGGCGGCTCCACGCCGCCCCGGTGTTTTTGTGCCCCGGCACATGTTGTTCGTGTATCATCTCAATATTCTGGGGCACTTTTAACGTAGCCGCGCTTTCCATAGCGCGTTATGCCCGCGAGGTATGGAAACCTCGGCTACATTGCCCCACTTTATTGAGCAGATACTTGTTCGTTGTACTCGTATTACTTCTCCGAGCAGCCGGGGCTGACGGCGATCAGGGCGCCGCCGGCCAGGAGCAGCGCGAAACCGGCCACACAAGCGATCAATCCCCAGCCCAGGCCAAGAGGCGCACCGTACAGCGCGACGACGAGCGGGCGTAGCAGGGCGAATTGCCACAGCGCGGGAAGAGCGCCGGCGAGCGCCAGGAGCGTGATCAGGATACCCTGGGCACGGCGCGGGAGATAGCGGGCCAGGGGGGTCAGCAGGACGAGAATCAGCCCAATGGCGGCCAGGATCAGTTGGCCCCGGTACCCCGGGTCGAGCAGGTATTGGTAGGGAGGCAGGGCGGCGAGGGCTAGCAGGACGGCGGCGAGGATTACGAGTGCTCTGGTTAGTTTGTTGGTTAGTTTGTTGGTCAGGAGGCCGAGCAGGATGGCGGCGGCGACCAGCGGTGTGAGGAACAGTACGCGGGTCACGGGCGCCACACCGCTCTGCACCTGGGGAAAAAACTTGGCGAACTCGGCCAACTCAAAGCCGGTCACGGTGAGGGCGACGGCCTGATGGGGTATCCAGGGGCCAAAGTGACCCACGACAGCGAGGGCCAGGCCCAGCAGGCGAATGGCGAATTGCGAATTGCGAATAGTTAGCATGGGTCAATGTGTACAAGTAAGAAACCAGGTTCTATGCCTGTCATTGCGAGCGTAGCGAAGCAATCTCCTGCCTGCAATCACTCGAAAGAGGAGATTGCTTCGTTGCTCCGCTCCTCGCAATGACACACCCTGAACGCTTACAACCTGGTTTCTCTGGTGAGGCGATTACTTTTTCTCGTCGAACTTTTTGGTACCACGCTGGCGGCCGTGGGCGCGGCTGACAGCCTGTTTAGCGGCCGCAGGAGCGGCAGCCATAGCCGCAAAGGTCTGCTCTTGCTCCGTGGCTAATTCCTCGGCTACCTCATCGCCCAGCAGCGAGGCATAGTTGCGAATCTCGGCCACGCCGAGTTTGACTTCTTTGTCGGCGGCGGCGCGGCCACCAATTGCGGCGGCGCGCATGGTCCCCAGCACGCTGCGAGCTTTCATCTGCTCCAGCACGCGCTCGACGACAGACTCCACAGCGCCATCCCGCCGGTCGAAAGCAGCAGAAGCGACAAAACGCAGCGTCACGACGTTGAGCGGCGTGGTCAGATCGTTGCCGGCGGGCGAGCAGTAGGTGAGGGTGCCTTCGATGGGCAGCCGCGAGCCGGCCATCTGCTGCGGCAGCAGCAAGCGCAGGACGACTTCTAGCCGGGTGTCCACGGGAATATCGCCCAGGCCCACGACCGACTGTGCGCTGACGATGTAGGCCGACGAGAAGGGTTGCAAGCCGGCGCCGGCCGGCAGAGTCAGGTGCAGAGCCGCGTCTCGGGCGGCCAACGCGCTCACCTCGCCCAGTTCGCCGGAGACGTAGGGGGCGATCTGGCGGGCGTGAAGCACGTGGTAGAAACGGCCACCACCCTGGGTAGCGATCTCGACCATCAGCGCCTCGTTGTAGTCGCGGCCGACGCCGAGGGTGGAGGTGGTGACGCCGCTCTGACGGGCCTTGAACGCCCGCTCACCTACTTTCTCCAGGTCAGTCTCGCCGATGTTAGCCTGCCCGTCGCTGAGCAGCAGCACCAGATTGGTCTCTTGAGATCTGGCCTGCGCCGCTGCGATGCCTGCTTCGAGTCCGCCACAGAGAGCGGTCCGTCCGCCGGCTCTGACCTGGCTCAAGATGTTCTCCACTTTTTTACGCAGGTGACCATCCACCTGCGCGGGCTTGAGCCTCGTCTGCACCTCGTTGGCAAAAGTGACCAGGGAGAATATGTCGCCATCGTGGAGACGGCGCACAGCCTGGCGCACTGCCTCTTTGGCAGATTCGATCTTTTCCCCGCGCATCGAGCCGGAGACATCGAGTACAGCAGCAAAGCCCATCGGCTCGCGGCCACTCGTGGTGGGCGCGGTCTCGGCGTCAGGTACCTGGAGTGGCGTTTGGATGGTGATGACCAGATGGCGGTCAACGATCTGGCCGGCGGGCGCGTTGATCTGGTCCAGTTCCATCTGGGCCTGGATGTAGGAGCGGGCGGGTGGGGGCTGCTCAAAGACCAGTTCACCACCACAGCGTATGCAGGCCTTGACGCCACGGGGTTCATCTTGTAATAGTCCGCAGTAGGGACAGCGCATCAGACGAGACATAAAATACCTCCTAGCGAATGGCGAATAGCGAATGGCGAATAGCGAATGGCAAAATTCAGTATATCACGGATGGTCAAGGGGGACAAGTACGTATTCCGTCGAACGCGGCCAAGAGTTGGCGGGCGGCCTGCTCCCAGGTGAACCGGGTCGCCTGCGCCAGTCCTTTGGCGCTCATCTCCCGGCGCAGGTCGGCGTCCTCCAGCACGCGGGCCAGCGCCTGGGCCAGCGCACCGGTGTCGAGCGGATGCACCAGCAGCGCCGCGTCGCCCGCCACCTCTGGAAGCGAGGAAACGTCCGAGCAGACGACGGGGACGCCGCAGGCCATCGCCTCCAGCACCGGCAGTCCAAAGCCCTCGTACAGCGACGGGAAGGCAAAGAGGGCCGCGTTGCGGTACAGTGCCGGCAGGTCGGCGTCGTCCACGAAACCCAGAACGCGCACGCGGTCAGGGTGCTTTTCCGCCTCGGCCAATATCTCTTCGTAGAGCCAGCCCCGCCCACCGGCGATGAGAAGTTGGGTGGGTGGGGGGTTAGTTGGTTTGTTGGTTAGTTGGGTAAAGGCGTGAATGAGGCGCACATAGTTCTTGCGCGGCTGGACGGTGCCGAGACTGAGGACGTAGGGCCACTTGTCCAGGCCGTAGCGGACGCGGATACGCTCGGCCTCGCCCTGTTCGGGCTGGGGCCGGAAGCGGGGGTGCACGCCGCTGTAGAGCACCTGCACCTTGTCAGGGGAGACGCCGAGCAGCGAGATGATGTCGGCCTGGGTGGCCGCCGAGTCGGCCAGTACCAGGTCGGCGCGGGCGATGGAGCGGGGCACGACGCGCTCCAGATAGCGGCGCAATTTGGGCACGAACGCCTCTGGGTAGTGCAGGAA
>CAYQTW010000269.1:0-5063 GCA_964420485.1 uncultured Anaerolineales bacterium | reverse complement strand
TACCGCGCCTTCAAGGAACTGGACCTTCCCGAAAGCTCTGAGCTTTCGGGAAGGTTGCCGGAGATGGTCAGCACCGGCCTGCAACGGCTCTATAACCAACAGCACTATGACGGTGGCTGGGGCTGGTGGGTGCTCGACGAATCCGACCCCTACCTGACCGCCTACGTTCTGCTGGGGATGGTCGAGGCGGAGCGGGCCGGCTTCACGGTGGACGAGGAGGTGATGGAGCGGGCGGCCGAGTTCCTGCAAGACAGCCTGCACAAACCCAGGGACCTGGAACAGCATTGGCAGGCCAACCGGCAGGCGTTTATCCTGTACGTCCTGGCCGAGGCCGGTCGGGGCGACCTGGGGCGCACGGTGGCCCTCTTCGACCGGCGCGATGTGCTGGATACCTTTGGCAAGGCATATTTGGCGATGGCGCTGGGCCTGCTGGAGCCGGACAAGCCAACTCGCGTGAACGCGCTACTCTCCGACATCACCAGCGCTGCCATCGTCAGCGCCACCGGCGCGCACTGGGAGGAGGCACAGGTGGACTATTACGCCATGAACACCGACACCCGCTCCACCGCTATCGTGCTGGCCGCCCTGGCGCGGCTGGACCCCGAAAACGCGCTGGCCCCCAACGGTGTCCGCTGGCTGATGGTCGCCCGCAAAGACGGCCACTGGGAGACGACGCAGGAGACCGCCTGGGCCATTTTGGCGCTCACCGACTGGATGGTAGCCACCGGCGAACTGGAGGGGGCGTACAACTGGCAGGTGGTCGTCAACGGCGAGTCGCTGGGCGAGGGCAGCGTGGCCCGCGAAAACATTGATGAAACAGTCGAACTGCAAATAAAAGTCGCCGAACTCTTGGCCGACGAGGCCAACCGCGTCGTCATCGAGCGTTGGGCGCCCGAGGGGCAGGACGCCGGGACGGGCCGGTTGTACTATAGTATGTACCTGCGCTACTACAAGCCGGTCGAGGAAGTGACCGCCCTCAACCGGGGCATCATCGTCAGCCGCAAGTACACACTGGTCGACTGCGACCCAGAGGAGGAGCAGTGCCCGGCGATAACGCAGGCGCAGGTGGGCGACGTGATGCGGGTGAAACTGACCATCATTGCTCCCAACGACCTGCACTACGTGGTGGTCGAAGACCCCCTCCCGGCCGGTGCCGAGGGAGTGGACCAGAGCCTCAAGACGACGAGCGTCGTCGGCGAGGAGCCCGAACTGACCCGCACCGGCAGGGGCAGCCCGTGGGGCGAGGGCTACGGCTGGTGGTGGTTCAGCCACACCGAACTGCGCGACGAAAAGGCAGTCCTGTTCGCCACTTACCTGCCGAAGGGCACGTATGAGTACACCTACCTTATCCGTGCCAGTCTGCCCGGCGAGTACGGTGTGATCCCCACCCACGCCTACGAGATGTACTTTCCGGAGGTGTTCGGGCGCAGCGATGGGGGGATGTTTATGATCGAGGGTGCGGAGTAGAGAATGCTTACTATTGCTCTAGCCCAAATGGATATCCACACCGGCCAGCCGGAGGCCAACCTGTCCCGGGCGCGAGATTTCGTGGCCCAGGCGCACGAGGCCGGTGCCGACATACTCCTCCTGCCCGAACTGTGGCTTCACGGCTATGACCTGGAGCGGGCCGAGGAGTGGGCCACGCCGCTGGGGGAGGGGGGATTTGCACACATGGCCAATCTGGCCCGCGAGTCCGGCCTGCACCTGGCCGGATCGCTCCTGGAGCGGCACGATGGTGGCGGTTCCGGTGAGCCCGGTCGAACCGTCTCCAACACGGCCGTCCTCTACGCGCCCGATGGCGCGCTCCTGGGGTCCTACCGCAAGATCCATCTCTTCCGCCTGATGCAGGAGCACCGCTACCTGGCCCCCGGCGACCACGCCACGCTCTGTCCCACCCCCTGGGGACCGGTGGGCCTGGCTATCTGCTACGATCTGCGCTTTCCCGAACTCTTTCGCACGATGGCGCTGGCGGGGGCGGTGATCTTCCTGGTGCCGGCCCAGTGGCCCGTGCGCCGCATCGAGGCCTGGCTGCTCCTGGCCCGCGCCCGCGCCGTGGAGAATGAACTGATCGTCGCCGCCTGCAACCGCGTGGGGAACGATGGGCCGGTCGAGTTCACCGGCCGCTCACTCGTCGTGGATCCCTGGGGGCGCGCGCTGGTCGAGGGAGACGATCAGGAGCGGCTGCTGATCGCCCAGGCCGACCTGCGGGAGGTGCGCAAGGCCCGCCGCTACCTGACCGTCTACCAGGACCGCCGTCCAGACGCATACCGGGTTGGGAGCCATTCGTGAACTATGACTTCATCCTCCCAATTGCCCTCACCATTGCCCACGAGGCGGGCGACATTGTGCGCGAGGCTTTCCCGCGCACCGCGCTGGCCCACATTGGCTTCAAGGGCGCGGTCAACCCCGTCACCGAGACCGACACTGCCGCCGAAGAGTTGATCGTCGGATGCCTGCGAGCCGCCTTCCCCGACCATCGTTTCCTGGCCGAGGAGGGTGGGGGGGACGAGTGGCGCGTCCCTGGCCCGCCGGTCTGGCTGATTGATCCCCTGGACGGCACCAACAACTTTGCCCACGGCTTTCCCCACGTCGGCATTTCGCTGGCGCTGCTGGTGGAGGGACAACCTGTCGTCGGCGTGGTCTACGATCCTCTGCGGGACGAGACCTTTGCCGCGACCGCCGGGGGTGGGGCGACTCTCAATAGTCGGCCGGTGCGCGTCTCCGGCGTCGAGAGGTTAGAGAGCGCGTTCCTGGCCACCGGTTTCCCCTACGACCGCCGCACCGCCCCCGACAACAATACTGAGCGCCTCGACCACTTTCTGCGGCGCAGTTTGGGCGTGCGCCGGGCCGGGGCCGCTACGCTCGACCTGGCCTACGTCGCCTGCGGGCGACTCGACGGCTTCTGGGAGGTGCGCCTCCGGCCGTGGGACGTGGCGGCAGGCGTGCTCCTGGTGCGCGAGGCCGGCGGGCGGGCGACCGACTTTGCGGGCGGCCCGGATTGCGTCTCCGGCAAGTTCATCGTTACCTCTAACGGTCACATCCACGACCAGATGTTGCGCGTCATCGAAGAGGGCTCTGCTGCACCGCGCCCTGACTGTGGTGGCTGACCTGCGGTCATCCTCATGCTATAATACTGGCGGGCCGTGCGGCGCCGGCGGCACTCCGGACACAAAGCCCACACATCCGCCGCCTCGGGCAGCATCTCTTTGAGGAAGGCGGTCGGTTCGGGGGCGAAGAAGCGCCCACACTCGGGGCAACCGTGCAACTCGACCGTGGTGTTCCAGGTGTGCAGGATACGTTTGTTGCCTCGGTCCTCGATCTGGATCGCGCCGGTGGGACAGATTTCGGCGCAGGCTCCGCAACCGATGCAGGCGTCGGACTGGACGTCGAAAGGCGTGCCCACTCTGCGCTCCATCCCTCGCCCGATGAAAGAGATGGCGGCCGCGCCTATTGCCTCGCGGCAGACGCGCACACACAGGCCACACAACACACACAACTCGCCGGCTCGCTCCGGCGGGGGAGTGCCAAAGCGGGAAGCGGTCACGCCCTCTCCGGCGGCCAATTCGCGGATCACGTCGGACTGGGGGCAGCGGCTGAGGAGGAACTCTAACGCCAGATGGCGGGCGCTCACCGCCTCCGGCGCGTCTGTCTCTACCGCCATTCCTTCCTCCGCTGGGTAGGCGCAAGAAGCGACGAGGGCCTGGTGGGGCGTGGTGATCGTCACCATGCACAGCCGGCACGCGCCGTAGGGACTCAAGCCGTCGTGGTGGCAGAGCGTGGGTAATTCCACCCCGGCGGCGCGTACCGCTTGCAACACAGTCGTGCCATCGGGCACGGTCACAGATTGTCCATTTACGGTTAAATTGACCATGGCCTCACCTCACGATCTCGATAGCCCCCACGGGGCAGACATCGTAGCATATACGGCAGTGCATGCACAGTTCCTGGTTGATGACGTGTGGCTCTTTTTTCTCCCCGCTGATGGCGCCCACGGGGCACTCGCGCTGGCAGAGGCCGCAGCCGGTGCACAGGTCGGGTTGGATGATGAGTTGGATCAGGGCGCGGCAGACGCCGGCCGGGCAGCGTTTATCCGTCACGTGCGCTTCGTATTCGTCGCGGAAGTAGCGCAACGTGGAGAGCACCGGGTTAGGCGCAGTCTGGCCCAGCCCGCACAGTGACGCCGCCTTGACCCACAGAGCGATTTCTTCCAGCAACTCCAGGTCTTTCGGTGTCCCTTTGCCCTCCACAATACGGGTGAGGATCTCGTGCATGTAGCGCGTGCCCTCACGGCAGGGTGTGCACTTGCCGCACGACTCGGCCATGGTAAAGGCCAAAAAGTAGCGGGCCACGTCCACCATGCAGGTGTCCTCGTCCATCACGACCATGCCGCCGGAGCCCATGATGGAACCGGCCTCGGTCAACGTCTCGTAACTGATGGGCAGGTCGAACAGGCGGGCCGGGAGGCAGCCGCCGGATGGCCCGCCGGTCTGCACAGCCTTCACTGCTTTGCCGTCCAACCCCCCGCCGCCGATGGATTCGATCATCTCGCGCAGCGTCAGGCCCAGCGGCACTTCTACCAGGCCGGTGTTGGCCACTTTGCCCACCAGCGAAAAGACGACCGTGCCCGCGTTGCCCTCCACGCCGATGCTGGCGTACCAGTCGGCGCCCCGGCTGATGATCGCGGACACCGTCGCCAGCGTCTTGACGTTATTGATGACGGTGGGCTGTCCCCACAGGCCGCTGATGGCTGGGAAGGGCGGCCGGGGCCGTGGCTCGCCCAATCCACCTTCGATGGAAGAAATGAGTGCCGTCTCCTCGCCGCAGACGAAAGCGCCCGCCCCGCGCACGATGGCGATATTAAAGTCAAAGCCGGAGCCCAGGATGTCTTTGCCCAGCAGTCCCAGTTCATTCGCCCGGGCCACGGCCTGCGTGACGCGCTCCACGGCCAGTGGGTACTCGTCGCGCACGTAGACGTATCCCTGGTGTGCGCCGATACCGTATCCGGCGATGGTCAAGCCCTCGATGACGCTGTAGGGGTCGCTCTCCAGCACAGTGCGGTCCAT
>CAYQTW010000268.1:0-5143 GCA_964420485.1 uncultured Anaerolineales bacterium | reverse complement strand
GACGGGAGTGTGGGTGGGGACATATGTGGGGTTGGGAGTGGCAGGGAGGCAGGAGGAAAGAAGCAGGAGGCAAAAGGCAAAAAGTGAGTGTTTGATGGTCTTGGGCATTGGCATTCTCCTTGCTTTAGTGGATTGGGAAACTGGTCTATGCGACTGTGCGCCTATTCTAGCACATCCGGGCGCAAAGCCAAAATCCGGGCTGTCAAGGCAGTGGGGAAGAGCGAACGTACCCAATCTTTTGCGTCCTGGCGTCGTTTGTGTTACAATATACGCACTGTAGCAACACTCGGGAATTTGAGACCAATGAAAGAATTTTACTGGAACAGCCCTGTCTGCCGATGACGCCAACGAGTTGGCGCTTCCATCTGGATAGCCTGGGGCGATTTGACACCTTTCTGCAATTGTGTTATCATCCTTCTGGTGCATATCTGGTCGACTCATCGAGGGAGGTAGGCTGAATTAGGAAAAAAAAGTTTGCTGCTACCAAGAAAATAAAGTATCGCATCAATCATCAAATTCGTGCTTCCCATGTGCGGCTCATTGATGCAGATGGTGCCCATGTGGGTGTAGTATCGCTATCTGAGGCTCTGGCGATTGCCCACAGACACGAGTCGGATTTGGTGGAAGTGTCGCCAGCGGCGGACCCTCCTGTCGTCCGGGTGATGGATTATGGTAAATTCATGTACCAGCAGACAAAGCGGGAGCGCGAGGCACGCAAGGCACAGAAACAGATCGAGGTCAAGGAAATCCGTCTGCGTCCCAAGACGACCGATCACCACAGGTCCTTCAAGGTTCGTGATGCCCGGCGTTGGCTGGAAGAAGGAATGAAGGTCAAGGTGCGCATCCGCTTCCGGGGCCGGGAAATCACCTATCCTGAGATCGCCCGCAATCACCTGAAAGAAATTGCCGAGGAACTGTCAGACGTGGCGACGGTCGAGCAAAGGCCAAACCTGGAAGGCCGCACGATGCTGATGGTTTTGTCACCGGCGAAAAAAAGCGGTGAGAAGCAGTAAAAGGAAAGAGAGAATGCCAAAGATCAAGACGCATAAATCTACATCTAAACGATTTCGCCGGACGAAAGGCGGCAAAGGCAAATTGATGCGCACCAAAGTGGGCAAATCCCACTTGCGGCGCAAGAAGAGTAAACGCACCAAGCGCCTCTACGATGAAATGCTTCCAGTAAAGTCAAAGGGCGTGCAGGAGCGTGTGCGCCGTCTGGCACCATATCTGAACAAAAAGGGGAAATAGGGCTGTGAGAGTCAAGGGAGGAACCAGAACACACTATCGTCATAAAAAGATACTCCGCCAGACCAAGGGGTATTATGGCACGCGCCGTCGTCTCTTCCGCCGGGCCAATGAGGCCTGGATGAAGGCGCAATGGTACGCCTACCGTGACCGGCGACAACGACGGCGGGACCTGCGGCGGCTGTGGATCACGCGCATCAACGCGGCGGCGCGGGAGAACGGCCTTTCGTACAGCCGCTTCATCCACGGGCTAAAAGTAGCCGGAGTAGAGTTGGACCGCAAGGTGCTGGCCGACATCGCCGTGCGAGATGCGGCGACGTTCACCCAGATTGTGGATGTGGCGAAGGAGGCAGTAGCGTAATCCGTAGAAACACCAAAGGTACAAGACGACAAGGGAGCCAAAGATCGGGCTCCCTTTTTTGTTGATGGACGTCGGGAGGAGTACAAGATGGCGACAGACCCCGAAGAGCGCATGATCTGGCTCATCGGCCCACAGGCAGAAGCGCTGCGGCGGGTATGCCACCCCCCTGGCAAGAAACGGCACACTTGGCCGGGGCTGGTGACGTGGTGATCGCGCCGTGGACACCGGCCGAGGTGCGGCTGCGGACAAACCGTCTGTTGCGCACACCGGCCGGCCCCCTGCGCATCGGCAACCTGGTGCTCGACCCAGCAGCGCGGGAGGTACGCACCTGGCGGAAGCAGGTGTATCTGACGCCGCTGGAATACGACTTGCTGATCTACCTGGTGCGAAACGCCGATCGGGTGGTCGCCTTTGATGAACTCCTGAACGAAGTATGGGACTACGCGCCGGAGGCAGACGACGCGGCGCAGGTGCGCAACAGAGTGAAGCGGCTGCGGGCGAAACTGGAGGACGACGCCAGCGCGCCCCGCTACATCGCCACCGTGCGCGGCGTGGGCTACCGATGGGTGGTATCGCCAGAGCAAACGAGTCCTTGCTTTCTGTGGCAAGGGCTCGCCGGTTTTACGGCTCTGTCACAGGCTACGGCGTTGGCGTGAAAGTCGCAGTTGCGGCAGTGGTGATGAGTACCGTAGTCGTGATCTCGGTGGTCGGCGTGAGGGTAGGCTCGACGGTGGGGGTGAACGTGGGAACAGGCGTCAGGCTCGGCGCCGGCGTGAGGGTCGGCGGGAGAATGGACGTCGCCGCCGGAGTGGGGGACTGCACCGGCGTCGGCGTCTCGCTTGCCCTGAGCGTAGCCGAAGGGGTCGGGGCAGCGACGTAGACCTGCACTCGCCCCTCGACGCGGTGTTGCCCGCGGTCAAAGGCGGTGACGCGCAGCGTGTAGAGGCCGGGGGACAGATGGGTCGTGTCCCACTTAGTCAGCAGGCCATCCTGCACCTGCGCCAGGTGCGGCCCGCTGATCCAGCCCCAGCCCTGGGGGTTGCTGCCGACGCCGTACTGCACGTCGTAGTGATCAAAGTTGGGCAGTTGGACGGTGCCGATGACCGGCACGATACCGTGAACAGCGCTGCCCGGAGCAGGCTGGGTGATGAAAACCACCGGGCGACCGGTGCTCTCGGTGCAGTGATCGAGGGGCGCCAGCGGCAGGCCGTCAAAGTATTCCGGGTGAGCCTGGGCCCATTGCCGTCCCCGCTCACCAGCGATGACGACCATCACCTGCTCAATGACCTGATCGGGGCAGAACTCGTTGGCCAAAAGCCCGGTAAAGGCGTCAATTTTCACTTTCTGGTACCAGTCGTATCTTTCGTCCAGCGGCGGCTGATCCTCGGCAAAGACCTCCCTCTGACGGCGAGAGCAGTATTCGGTGGGACGGGCGCCAGAGTCGGCGCAGATTTCGTACTCGACGATGCCGGGCGGGCGCACAAAGTCGCGCACGGGCAAATCGGCGTGAGCCGCCTCCATAAAGTCGTGCCACAAGGGGCCGGCGCCGCGCGACCCAGGCAGGTTGATCATCGGGGAATTGTTCGAGTTGCCCACCCACACGCCGGTCACCAGATCGGGGGTGTAACCGATGGTGAGCGCATCGCGGAAATCGTCGGTGGTGCCGGTCTTGGCGGCCGCCGGGCGACTGAGTTCGAGGATACTGGAGCGTCCGAACTCGATACTGCGGGCCTCGGCGTCGGAGAGGATGCTGGTGATGAGATAAGCGTGTTGGGGAGAGATAACCTGCTCGCCGGTGGGCGCAGAGTTGTCCAGCAGGACGTTGCCCCGGCTGTCCTCGATGCGCAGGATGGGGTTGGGTGACACGCGCACACCGCCATTGGCAAAAGCGGCAAAGGCGCCGGTCATCTCTAGCAGTTTGACCTCGCCGCCGCCCAGCGTGAGCGCCAGGCCGTAGGCCGGGGGCCAGTCGTAGGGGTACTCGGGGCAGTATAGTTCTGGATGGGCCAACGATTCGACGCCCAGCCGCGCAGCCATCTCCAGCAGGCCGTCAACCCCCACGAACTGGAGCGCCTCGACAGCAGGGACGTTGTAAGAGTTGGCCAACGCTTCGCGCAGCAACATCGGCCCGTGATATTCCCCATCATAGTTGACCGGGATGTAGGGCGGGTTGGTCCCGTCGGGGAACTCGGTGCGCAGGTCCCACAGCAGCGTGGCCGGCGTCCAACCGCGCTCAAAGGCGGCGACGTAGGTGAGCGGCTTGATGGAAGAGCCAGGCTGGCGGCAGCGCAACGCCACGTTGACCTGACCGTCAATCGCCGCGTCGTCAAAGTCGGCGGATCCGACCAGCGCCAGGATGTGGCCGGTGGTCGGGTCGAGCGCGACGAGGGCGCCGTTGGTGGCGTCGTGGTCGGCCAGCGCGGCCACGCCCTCGCGCACGATCTGCTCGGCCTGCGCCTGCAATTGGAGGTCGAGCGTGGTGTAGATGCGCAACCCCGCGCCCCGGTAGAGCGCCTCCGGGCCAAACATGGCCTCCACCGTCTGCCGCACGTAGACGACAAAGTGGGGAGCGATGTCAAAGTCGAGTTGCGGCGCTTTGAACCCGTAATCACGCATCTCGGCTGCCGCCGCTTCGGCCTCTTCAGGGCTGATGTAACCATCCTCGACCATCAGCGCCAGAACGTCCTCGTGGCGAGAGAGCGCCAGGTCGAGCCCGCCAGCGAAGGGATCGTAGATGGCTGGTGACTGGGGCAGGCCAGCGAGGAAGGAGGCCTGCGCCAGCGTGAGATCGGCCGCATCCACGCCAAAGTAGGTCTCGGCGGCGGCTTGGATGCCGTAGGCCAGGTTGCCATAGTAATTCTCGTTGAGGTAAATCTCCAAGATGGTGTACTTGGAATAGATGCGCGTCAGTTCGGCGGCCAGGATGACCTCTTTGGTCTTGCGCCAGACATTCCTTTCCGCTCGCTCATCGGGGGAAAGCAGCACATTGCGGGCCACCTGTTGGGTGATGGTGCTAAAGCCGGAGACTATTTCCCCCTCGGTCAGGACGTAGTAGACGGCGCGAATGATGGCGATGGGGTCAAAACCAGGATGGCGCCAAAAGTTGCGATCCTCGGTGGCGACGGTGGCGTCAATCAGGTGTTGGGAAATCTCGTCGAAGGAGACGTAGGTGCGCCGCCCGCCCTGGGGGTCTGTGACCTCGTAGAGCGGGTGGCCCTCGCGGTCATAGATTTTGCTGCTGACAAAGGCGGTCTGGCGGGTCTCTAGTTCTTTGGGCGATGGGAGTTGGCTGGCGATGTAAAAGTAACCGGCAACGGAGGCGGCGGCGGCCAGGAAAAAGAGCAATACGGCGATGGCTACTATGGCGAAAAAGGAACGCACCAGTAGGGGCGCGGTTACCGCGCTCCTACCCCACCGGCGTTTGTCTTCCGGCTGTAGGGGCGCGGTTACCGCGCCCTTACCCCACCGGCGTGGCGCTTTCTCCGAGGGGGGAGTAGGACGGGGGGGGACGTAGCCAGGTCGCTGTGGCGGCGGCAC
>CAYQTW010000267.1:1488-5144 GCA_964420485.1 uncultured Anaerolineales bacterium | reverse complement strand
CATGACCTTGAGCACGCGGTCGAAGGTGTTGAAAGAAACCATCGTTTCCTGTACCCTCCATTCCTGGGATGTAGTTAACCCCTCACCCAACGAGCACGCCGCCGGCGAAGGGCTGCGGCGGTGAGTGGCGCGCCGCCCAGAACCACCACCCCGATGGGGCACAGTCCCCCAGGCGGTGGGGATGCCGATGCCGGCACAGCAGTGGGCACGCTCGTCGCCGTATCTAAAGGGACGGGAGTCGCCGTCTCTGTGGCCGTGGCCGTCGGCGTCGGAGTGGGTGTGTTCGTCGGCGTGGCGGTGTGTGTGGGTGTTGGCGTGGGTGGCGGTGTGTATGTCGGCGTGTGCGTCGCAGTGGCCGTGGCCGTCGGCGTCGGACTGGGCGTATTCGTCGGCGTTGAAGTCGAGGTCGGCGTGGCGGTTGGCGTCGGTGTATACGTGGGCGTGTGAGTTGCCGTCGCCGTGAAAGTAGGTGTCGAGGTAGGAGTTTTCGTCGGTGTGGGCGTGGATGTAGCCAGCCAGGAAGCGATGTACCCGCCCCCCACGCAGATCAGGCTGAGAACGACGATCAAAATCACTAATGCCCCACCCGCCAGAGCGATCTGCCACGTCTGGAGGGGCAGGTGGCGCTTCGGAACAACTGGCGCGGCTGATGGTGGCTCAACAGCAGGCCGCCCTGGGGGCTTCGTTTTCTCCGCCGGTTTTCTGGGAAGCGGCTCTTCGGGGGGCAGTTTGAGTCGCTCGACGACGGTGGTCTCGCCGGTGGCTGTCTCGGTGGCGAGTTTAATTGCGACGACGGTGATATTATCCGGCCCGCCTCGCTCGTTGGCGCGGGCCACTAACGTCTCGGCGGCGGCCTGTGGTTCGCGCGACGCGACCTCCCGCCAGATTTCTTCCTCGCTCACCACGTTGGTAAGCCCGTCGGTACACAACACCAGCGCGTCACCGGGCTGCAAATCCCGCTCAAAAATGTCCACTTCGACGTCCGGTTTGTGCCCCAGGCAACGGGTAATCACGCTGCGATAAATGTGTCCCTGCGCTTCCTCCTGGGTCAACAGGCCGGCCTCGACCTGCTCACCTACCCAAGAGTGGTCACGGGTAATCTGTTTAATGTCTGCCTCACGCAGAAAATAGGCCCGGCTGTCGCCCACATTGGCGATAATCGCCTTGTTCTGGTGCAGAACCACCGCTACTAACGTGGTACCCATCCCGGCCCGGGCCTCGTCGGCGGCGGCCTGAGCGTACACTGCATCATTGGCAGTAACCACCGCCCGGCGCAGGCTCTCTTTCAGGTCGGGAATTGGATCGCTGTAGTAGGTCTCGAACAGGACAGCAATGGCCAGTTGGCTGGCCACCTCACCTGCCGCGTGACCACCCATCCCGTCGGCTACGGCGTACAGCCGCCCCTTGCGAGCGATCACCTCCGGGTGATGGTCCTCCTCGCGGACGATCCCCCAACTGTCCTCGTTCAGCTCGCGCTTTTGGCCCGCATCCGAGAATGCCCCGACCAGGGGGCGGAGTTCTTCTGTTGTGCTCATGGGCCGTCCTCCATTGTACAACCACGGCTAATCGCGCACGCGACGGCCTTTATTTTACCCTCGAATGTCAATTTTGACAACAGCCCACCGAAGCTACCCCCCTGATGTACAAACGCGGCGTCTTGCGCCGCGTTTACCAGCAGTTCTCGCTCTATAAAGCCGGCTGGATTCACCGAGGTGGGAGTAAACCCATCGGATCGGTGGGCTCTTTGTTCCGTCGTATCTCAAAGTGGAGGTGCGGGCCGGTGGAACGGCCAGTGTTGCCTATGTTGCCGATCCACTGCCCCTGCTCTACATATTGCCCGGCACTGACCCACACCGCGCTCAGGTGTCCATAGTAGGTCCAATAGCCATTCCCGTGATCAATGATGACCAGCACTCCGTAGCCCATCTTGGTCCACCCCGCCTGGCGGACGTATCCTCTATCGGCGGCGAACACGTGGGTGCCCTGGGAGTTGGCTATGTCAATCCCGGTGTGCCAGCGATTGCGCACGTATCCAAACAGGTCAGTCAACCGCCCCTGCGCCGGCCAAATGAATTGGCCAGTGCCGCGCGGCGCGTCGGCCGGGAAGGGGCCGGTGTACGTGGGGCGAAACACCACCGGCACGTAAGGCTTTCTGCCACCGGGCACGAGCAAGTGAACGCCTATTTGCAGGTCCGCGTCGCTGTGCACATTGTTGAAAGGACAGCCGGTGATGTCCTCAACCTCGACTTCGTATTTCTTGGCGATTTTGGCCAGGGTATCACCATCGCAGACGCGGTGATACGCACCGTCAATGGGCAAGATGTTGAGAACCTGCCCCGGCAGCAGAAGGTCGGGGTTGTCCTCCAGGTGCTCGTTGGACCACATGATCGTGGTCCACTTGAGGCCGAAGTCGGCAGCGATGCTAGACACCATATCGCCGGACTGCACGGTGTAGGTGATCACTCCCCGGCGCAAGCGGTCGGGGATAGTGGTATGCGGAACTGGGAAGCGGACGAGGGTAGAGCGCTCCGCAGGGAGCAAATTGCCCCGGCCGGCCAAAGCAGTGTAGGTGCGGTCGCCCAGGCTAGGCGCAGCCGTGGGGGGCAGCAGTTGGGGAGAATCAGCGCGCGGCAACTGTATCCCGCTCAGGGACAGAGTCAAAACCACCAGGCCAATGATGGCCAGGTGGGAAGCATAACGCAATAGAAATGGCCCGAAAAGGGTTTGGAGGTTCGTCCACACCCTGGGCCGAGGTAGCGCTTTGAGGATAGCCGGCAGTTTTTTGATTTTTACGTCGAGAGAGGACGACGTCGGCGTCTCCGCCATATTCCTCTTCCTCTTCCCCCGTCAAAACCGACAGGGGACTGATTTGTGACTCACCGGCGCGTATTATACCACAGAAAGGAATCTACGCCAAATCGCATCCTGGGGGAAATTGCCAGGTTGGGCAAAGCGTGCTACAATCTATTTGGGGACATCAAGATTCAGGAAGCAAGAAGCAGGAAACTGAGGAGAGATAACACGAATGGACGTTGGCACAATCAAACTGGTGAACATCGAACATGAAATGCGCAGTTCATATCTGGACTACGCCATGAGCGTGATCGTATCTCGCGCCCTGCCGGATGTGCGCGACGGGCTCAAGCCCGTACACCGGCGCATTCTTTACGCCATGCACGACATGGGTCTGCGCCACAACACGCCCTACAAAAAGAGCGCACGCATCGTCGGTGAGGTGCTGGGTAAATACCACCCCCACGGCGACGCCGCCGTGTACGAGGCCATGGCCCGCATGGCTCAGGACTTTTCCTTGCGTTACCTGCTGGTGGACGGCCAGGGCAACTTCGGCAGCGTGGATGGCGATTCACCTGCCGCTATGCGTTACACCGAAGCCCGCCTATCGGCCATCGCCGAGGAGATGCTCCTCGACATCGGGAAAGACACCGTCGAGTTTGCTGACAACTTCGACGGCACGCTGCAAGAGCCAGAGGTGCTACCTGCCAGGTTGCCTAACCTCCTGCTCAACGGCTCATCGGGCATCGCGGTGGGCATGGCGACGAACATTCCACCTCACAATCTGAACGAACTGTGCGACGCCCTGGTCTACCTCATTGACCGCTACGACGAGATGGACGAAATCTCGGTGGACGATTTGA
>CAYQTW010000267.1:0-1478 GCA_964420485.1 uncultured Anaerolineales bacterium | reverse complement strand
ATTTGATGCAGTACCTGCCCGGCCCGGATTTCCCCACCGGCGGGATCATCCTCGGTCAGGAGGGCGTGCGCACGGCCTACGCCACCGGCAAGGGCCGGGTGGTCGTCCGCGCTGTGACCCACATCGAGGAAATGCGTGGCAACCGGCATCGTATCGTCGTCACCCAGCTCCCCTATCAGGTGAACAAGTCGGCGCTCATCGAACGTATTGCCAAGATGGTGCGCAGTGGTCGCCTGGACGCTATCTCCGATTTGCGCGATGAATCTGACCGGCGGGGGATGAGCATTGTCATCGAGCTCAAGCGCGGATCCCAGCCGCGCAAGGTGCTCAATCAATTGCTCAAGTATACCCCACTGCAAACCACTTTCGGGGTCAATTTGCTGGCCCTAGTAGATGGCGCGCCACGGGTGCTCTCCCTCAAGCGCGTTCTGCAATTGTATGTCCAGCACCGCCAGGAAGTCATCACCCGCCGGTCGCGTTACGAGCTGGAGCGCGCCCGGCACCGCGCTCACATCCTGGAGGGCCTGCGCATCGCTCTGGACAACCTGGACGCGGTGATCGAGACCATCCGCCGCTCTCCCAACGCTGAGACTGCCCACACCCGCCTGAGGAAGCGCTTCAAGCTCAGTGATCTTCAGGCCCAGGCCATCCTGGACATGCAACTGCGCCGCCTGGCTGCACTGGAGCGCAAGAAGATTGAAGACGAGTACGCCGGGGTGATCAAGACAATTGCCCATTTGGAGGACTTGCTGGCTCACCCACGAAAAATCCTTGCTTTGATCAAAGATGACCTGCTAGACCTGAAGGAGCGCTTCGGCGACCCGCGCCGCACCCACATCGCCATCGAGGCCGAGGAGGAGCTAGAGGAAGAAGACCTCGTCCCAGAGGAGCAGGTGCTTATCTCCATCACCCAGCGAGGATACATCAAACGCACGCCGGTGCGGGCTTACCGCGCCGGGCGAGGGGTGACGGGGATGACCACCCGCAGTGAGGATGCCCTGCTTTACCTTTTCGCGGCGGGCACGCTGGATAGCGTCCTTTTCTTCACCAACGCCGGCAAAGTCTACCAGGAGAAGGTGTACCAGATTCCAGATTCCAACCGGCAGGCCAAAGGCGTCGCCCTGGCCAGTCTGCTGGCGATGGACTCCAACGAGCGCGTAACTGCTGCTCTGGCCGTCCCCGACTTCGAGCAGGCGGAATATCTGACTATGGTCACCCGCCGGGGGCGCATCAAGCGCATGGCGCTGAGCGAGTTCGCCTCGGTGCGGCCTAGCGGGTTGATCGCCATCAATCTGAACGGGGATGACGAACTCGGCTGGGTGCGGCTCACCACAGGCGAGCAGGAGGTAATCATCGTCACCGAGCAGGGCCGCGCACTGCGCTTCGGCGAGGATCAGGTGCGACCCCAGGGACGTGCCGCCGCCGGGGTGTGGGCCATCAAGCTTGGCGATGGCGATTTCGTGACCAGCATGGACGTG
>CAYQTW010000266.1:0-5148 GCA_964420485.1 uncultured Anaerolineales bacterium | reverse complement strand
CCGGCCGGCTTGGCCACCGCCGGCCGGGCCAAGGCCACGAAGGATGCCAGCCCCAGCGCCAGGATCAGGCCCATCAAAAAGGTGGTATGTCTCATTGTCCATTTCATCGCTGCGCCTCCTGGCCTCCAGTATAACCGGGATGGGCGCAGGTGTCAACACGCAGTTTTATTTCTCGCCCACTGGGCAAGAAAATTGAACGTGGCTCACGCCGGACGTGTCGTCCGGCGTGAGCCTGAGCAGTTACATTTTCGGCAGATGTAGATAGGCCAAGGCCGGCCCCAGGTTTCTGACGCCAGTCCCGGCCTATCCGTTACTGTCCTGGAATCCGCCGTTCTAATGGTTGCGCAGCGTACACGGCAGGTAGGTGCAGCAGCAGCCGACTTCTACAGAGGGTGGCGGTGAAGCCGCCGGACCGAGCAGGCGATACCCTCCTCCACTGGCCGTGCCATTTACTCGCCAGTTCAGGCTGGTTAGATGGTACCCTTCGCCGGAGGTGGAGCCTTCTACCACGGTGTACAGCGTGGGCGGGCTAGGTCCGCTGCCCTGTTGGGCCAGTGCAACGCCAACCAGCAGCATACAGACCAGGACGACGAGGACGATAGAAAAAACATTCTTGCCCATTATTCGCCCTCCTGCCAGATCGTCTCCTCCATGCGCACGTCTTCATAGCCCAACCGTTTGGCGGTGACGCGGTAGTCGAAGGAACATTCGGCCGGCTCGCCGTCCAGCGTCACGCCTTGCACTGTGAAGCCTGTATCGTTCTTGGCCGTGACGAATAGCAGCACCGGCTCCTGGCTCAGAGGGGTGACGAAGACGTGGTAGTCCTCCTCCAGGTTGACCGTCTCGGCAAAGATGGATTCAAAGGCCACCGTGGCCTCTCCGTCCACCAGCGAGGCGCTGCCAAAGTCCTCGAACCAGACCTCGGGGCTCTCCACGGCGTGGAGCTTGCGCCAGCCGTAGTTCTCTGTCTCGACGACGGCGTTCTTGGCGCCGGTGCAGTTCAGTTCTCCGCCTTCGCTGATAGTGCATGCGTCGCTGCCTCCCGAGTCCTTGACGCGAAGGACATTGTTCTCTCCACCGTCATTGTCCAGTTTGAGGATCATGTCGGCGTTGCTGGAGAGATACAATTGGCTGTTCCCATTCTCGGCAGCATTGATTCGGCCAACGTCGCCACCCAGACCCAAGTCGAGGTTATCGGCGCCGCTGTGGAAGAAACCGCCGTAGCCATTGGTGCTGTGACCGTCCACGCCGGAGGCATTCGTGCTTTGCCCATATACGCCGATGTTGTTGGTACTCTGGCCATGCACGCCACCCCAGGTCTCGCTGTAGCCATAAACGCCGGCTAGCCAGCCAGGAAGGATTGCCTCATTGCCGGTACTCGTATTACGTAGTGTAAGACAGTCAGTGTCTCCCTCCCACGTCTCTCCCCAATGGCTATGGGGGCAGGACCCTCCGTTGCCCGGAGCAGTCGGGCTGGCCGGCGAAGCGGTGCCCAACTGCTGGCGCGGTGTCAGAGCGGTGAACTCGGTCTCCCCTGGCCCGCGCACGGCCACCGCCAGCCAGGTCTTGCCGCCGGTCAACGCCTTTATCGGGATATTGTTCACGCTGCCCATCAAGGCATTGAAAGCGCCATTTTGCACCGCCACATTTTTCTGCGCCTCCGACCACAGCGGCTCCCCGCCGGTTGGGGCGTCGTACAGGGCGAAGGTAAAATCATAGTCCCCGTCAGCAACGGGCTGCCCGGACTCATCGTCCAGACGGCCGGGGTAGGGGATGGTCAAGCCCGGAGGGGCCGGCTCCTGGATCGGGGGCAATGCCTGGGCGCCGCCGATGATCTGGGGACCGACTCCCACTACCAGTATCACGGCGCTGATGACCAGAACAAAGGGTAACACTCTTTTGGTAGACATTTTTTCTCCTTTTTTGAATGTTGGTTGGTTGACGTTTGTCGTGAAACGCGAAACGTTACATACACACCACCTCCTCTCCGTTGGCGAAACTATAGATCGGCTTGCCAATCCGATCTATCATTTATGGGCGTGTCATGTTACATCCCCAGTGTTCGACGATGACGTCCTGCAGGTCAGATTCTACGTCGGTGTGGTTGTTGGGATCGTGGCCGTGACGAAAGTTGAAGGCGTCTATCTCCTCCTGAATGGGGGACCACGAACTCTCCCACAGCCACAGCGCGTGATTGATCCCCCGCTGCTCCAGCAGATCCATCTGATCGTCCATAAAAGTGTGCGCGCCCGGCTCCCAGCGCATCAGGCCGAACTCGTTCACCGCCACCGGTGCGCCGTGCGTGGACACAAAATCATCAATCGTCGAGAGCAGGTCGTCCAGCCAGGCCCGGTTGACGTTGTCATCCTCTCCATCCCAGTCAGCGTCAAATACTCCTGGATACGAGTAGGTGAGCAGAGGCTCCTGGTGGGTGTAGACGAACGGATCGTACTGGTGCACCGTGTAGACCGTGCGCGAGTCGCCGGTCGGCGTCAGGTACAGCAGCCACTCGACACTGCTGTAGGCCATCCCGCCGATCAGGATGGGCGTGCCGGCGTCCACCTCGCGGATGGCGGCGGTGATGTCGGGGTAGAACTGGTTCCAGTCGTACAGCGTGCCGCCGTACTGTGAGTAAAAATCTGCCGGATCCCAGGCGTCCAGCGGATCGCCCACGGGGAAACTGCCCACCTCGTTGGAATTTGGCTCACACATGAGATCGTAGCCGACGACAATCGGGTTGTCTTTGTAGCGTTGAGCCGTGTAACGCCACATGTCGGCCCAGGCATCCTGCGCCGCCTGATCCCCCCACACACGATTGTTGTAATAACTCGGATCGAACCAACCACCACCGGGATCTGCGCCGGTGTCCTCGCCCCAAAAAGCCCAGAACTCGCTGCGGCCCGGCCCGGTGCGGAAGGTGATCACGGCAAACATGTCCGCCTGAGCAATCATCCCTAGCAGATTATCCAGATTGTCTTGCATGGCCTGGTCCAAGGTGTAGGGCGCGGTTTCGGTGAACAGGCCGGGGTGGGAGACGTTGACATAGTTGGCGCCCAGCGCGGCCAGGGCGTCGAAATCTGCCTGGGTGTAGGGCGGGCCGACGGGGCCGGGCCCCATAAACTCGGCGCCATCCAGTTCGGGATAAACTCGGCGCTGGTAGATGTTGGCCCCGCGCAGGTGGGTGCCTCCCGTCCACAGCGTCCATTTGTCAAAGCCGCCGGCACTGGACACCAGGGGGAGGTAGGTCGTCGCCACCGGGGTAAAGGTCAAGGCACCGGAGAACCCAGGTCTGTCGGCAAAACCCTGGGTTTCTGGTTGTTCCTTCTCCGACGTATGCCTGGACAGAGCGGAGTGGCACGACAAAACTCCCATAGCAGCCCCAGCGATGATGGTAATCAACAGGGTAATCTTCCATCTTCCATCTGCCATCTTTTATCCTCCATTTCCCATTCTCCTCAATCCGGATCGTGGCCGGGGTTGATGGTCAACTGGTCCAAGTCGCGCACGGTGACGAAAGGCACGTACCCTTTGGCCTGCGATTGGGCGTAGGCGTCGTCTATGTGCTCCTGCGTGGTGGCATAGTCCACTGTCAGCACCAGTTTGCCACCGTTCTTGAATAGGTCGAGGTAGCCCTCCAGTTCGGCGGTGATGGCCGGCGGCGTTTTCACGTCGTCGTCCTCGTAGCCGTAGTAGATGTCCTCCTGGCCGATGCCGTCCACGCTGCTCAGATAGCCCGTCACCTCATCCGCCAGTTCAGGCGCGTTCTGCGGAAAAATGTAGAAATCGGGGTCGCTGGCGCGAGCGTGGGCGCGGATAGCGGCTACAAAGTCGGCCATTTCCTGGGCGGCGGTGGTGCGGCCTTGGTCAGCATAGTACTCGTAGGCGTCAATGATGTCCAGGTACGCGCCGTCGAATCCGGCGTCCAGCAGCCGGTCGGTGTAACTGAAAATGATCGTCTGCCAGACCGGGTCCCAGTAATGCACTTTGTAATTGCCGGGCCAATCCGGGTTCGCGGCGTCCAGCCAGGCGGGATCCCCCGGCGTCCAACCGCTCTGCCAGTAGAAACGATAGTCCTCGGCCTCGCCAATACTCATGTAGGCCAGCACGATCTTGTCGCCGCCGGGGCTGTCCTTGAGCGCGGCGATTTGCGCGGCGGTAAAGGCGGTCGCGTCGTCGCCGTCGGCCGCATAGTCCATCACCACCAGGTCGTAGGCGGTGTTGCCGACATCGGTCAGGTTGAGGTTTTGCAATTGATACAAAAAGTCGTTCACCGCCGGCAGGCCGGGCAAAGTGCCGGCACCTTTGAGGACGAGCGGCAGGCAAGTCGTTGACACGGCGGTAAAGGTGATGGGGTGCGTAAAAGTGCGCGTCGGTGCCTGACTGGTAGAGGCCGTGGAGGCGGACAGGGTTTCACCATCCGCGTCGGGCGGGCCGAGGCCACAGGCCAGGAATAGCCCGACCAGGGTAATCGGCATCAAGCAGGCTATTACGTGCACACGTTTACGACTCATATTTCATCACCTCATTTCAGGGGCTTTGCGCCTGGCCCGAGTCAGGGTCCACCATCAGCGACGACTCGTCCACCGCCTCAAAGTCAGAGCCGTGAACCTGGCGCAGTTCGTGGAGATGGTCATTGTCCCAACGCTCGTCGGGCACGCCAGAGATGAACCAGGGGGCGCCGTTGTCAGCCAGTATCATACCGTATTTCTTGAGCGCCTGCAAGATGACCTGCACCTCGGGCGAAAAGCCTGAAACGTCAAAGCCGGCTCGCAGGCGAAAGCGCTGGCCCATAGGCGGGTATTGCTCCCCGGTGAGTTCCGACGCATCGTGACGTGCGGGCCAGATGTGTGCATTGCGGGTCTCCGGCGCGGTGAAACGGACCGCGTGCTGAATTTCGCCCGCGGTCACCTCGTCGTAGCGCACCAGCCCGGGCAGGATCGGCAAGCCGGCCGCGTCGGCCGAGGTCCAGGTGTCCGGCCGGAGATCGTGCGAGTTCAGGTCCAAGATAGCGCCGGAGCCGGCCTTCCAACTCCCATCGAGCTGTGGCCAGGCGTAGAACAGTTCATACAAGATGCAGTTGTCGCGGTCTACTACCAGGACGTGCCGGTCGCCGTCGCTACCCCGTCCGCCCTCGATGGGCGCATCGGG
>CAYQTW010000265.1:0-5155 GCA_964420485.1 uncultured Anaerolineales bacterium | reverse complement strand
AGGATACCGAAAATTCTTGCTCAATGTACAAGAATTTCATTGGTAAGGTACTAACAAGTGCCACTGGCTCCTTTCCAATCGGCCGAGTTCCTGGTTCCGACCATCGCCGACGTCCTCCAACTATCCTCTTTTCTGAAACACCATCCACTGACGGACCGTTCAGTTTATGAGACCATCCCCCCTGCTGGCCGAAGAATAGCCAAAGTTACAGACCCGCAACACAACCGTAACACTTGTGCAACCCTAAATAACCTATTTTGAGGTATACTAAATCTGTCTGAAGAGACCGGCTTAGCGGAGGGGGGGAATACATCAAATTACCGGGGCCGGTCGAGCAAGTTTCCTCCTATTCGTGGCAGTGCCTGGGGGTCAGCCAAACCCGCCCTGGCGGGCCCCCAGGCATGCCGTCATTATTTTCTCACACCCCCGCACTTTTTCGCCTCTTGCATCCTGCCTCTTTTCTGCTATCATTCCCTCAATGTCTGACCAACTCAGAGGAATCGTCGAGCGTGTCACCTACTATAGCGAGGAGACCGGCTACTCTGTCGTCCGGCTAAACGTGCCGGGGCAGAGCGGTCTGGTCACAGTCGTCGGCAACCTGCCGGAGGTGCAGCCGGGCGAGAGCCTGCGCCTGGCGGGGCGCTGGACGGCCCATCCGCAGTACGGCCGCCAGTTCAAGGCCGAACAGTGTGAGCAAGTGCTCCCGGCCACCGTCGAGGGCATCCGGCGCTACCTGGGCTCGGGGCTGGTCAAGGGCGTGGGGCCGGTCACGGCTGCGCGCATCGTGTTGCGCTTTGGCGCCGACACGCTGCGCGTGCTCGACGAGGAGCCCCGGCGACTGCGGGAGGCTTTGGGCGTGGGGCCCAAGCGGGCGGCCGCCATCGCCACGGCCTGGGAGGAGCAGAAACACATCCGCGAGGTGATGCTGTTCCTCCAGAGCCACGGCGTCACCACCGGCCTGGCCGTCAAAATCTACAAGGCCTACGGCGACGACGCGCTGCGCGTGGTGCAGGAGGACCCTTACCGGCTGGCCCGCGACATCTGGGGGGTGGGCTTCAAGACCGCCGACAAGATCGCCCGCGCCCTGGGGTTGCCGCCCGACGCCCCCTCCCGCGTACAGGCCGGCGTGGCCCACGCGCTGGGCCAACTGGCCGGCGAGGGCCACGTCTACGCGCCCGAACCCGACCTGGTGAGCGCGGCCACCAAGTTGCTGGAGGTGCCTCCCGAACTGACGCGGCAGGCCATTGAGCACTTGGACACCGACGAAATTGTGCGGCGCGAGACGTTGATCTATCCCACCGCCGAGGGCGACCACAGGGGGTCGCCCCTACAGCGATCACCCGGTAGGGGCGCATCCTCGCGGTCGCCCCAGGTGCGGGAGGAGCGAGCGGTCTACCTGACCCCGTTCTACTACGGCGAGATCGGCGTCACCCACCGCTTGCAGGCGTTGGTCGAAAACCCCACCACCCGCCTGCTCTCCTTCCGCAGCGTGGATTGGGACGCACTTCTGGCCCAGGTCACCCGGGACTCGGCCATCGAACTATCGCCGCAGCAGCGGGAGGCGGTGCGGGCGGCGCTGACCCACAAGGTGACGGTGCTCACAGGCGGCCCCGGCACGGGCAAGACCGTCACAGTGCGCACCGTCATCGGGGCGCTGGAGGCGCTGGATTACCGCTACGCTCTCTGCGCCCCCACCGGCCGCGCCGCCAAACGTCTCTCGGAGGCAACGGGCCGCCCGGCCAAGACCGTCCACCGGATGCTAGGGTACTCCCCGCTGGAAGGCTTCCGCCGCAACCAGGAGCACCCGCTGGAGGTGGACTGCCTCATCGTGGACGAGGCTTCGATGCTCGACCTCCTGCTGACCAATCACCTGCTCAAAGCGGTAGACCCGGCCGCGCACGTCCTCTTCGTCGGCGACGTGGACCAACTGCCCTCCGTCGGCGCGGGCGACATCCTGCGCGACGTCATCGGGTCCGGTCGTGCCGCCGTCGTGCAGTTGACCACCATCTTTCGCCAGGCCGCCGGCAGTGGCATCGTCGTCAACGCCCACCGCATCAACCAGGGGCAAATTCCCATCCTCAACGAGTTTGACGACTTTTACTTTTTTTCCGCCCAAGACCCGCAGGAGGCCGCCGACCTGCTGGTGGACATCGTGCAACAACGGATTCCGTCCAAATTTGGATTTGACCCGCTGGACGATGTGCAAGTGCTGGCGCCAATGTACCGGGGTGCGTGCGGGGTGAATAACCTCAACACCCGCCTGCAGGAGGCGCTCAACCCGGCCTCCCCGCGCAAGGCTGAGCGGCGGCTGGCTGGGCGGGCCTTTCGCGTGGGCGACAAGGTGATGCAGGTGCGCAACAATTACAACAAGGACGTCTACAACGGGGACATTGGCCGGGTGACGGGGATAGACCCGGTGGAGCAGGCGCTGGTGGTGACGATTGATGACCGGCCGGTGGTCTACGACTGGGGCGAGGTGGACGAATTGGTGCATGCCTTTGCCGTGTCGGTGCACAAGTCGCAAGGCGCAGAGTACACCGCCATCGTGATGCCGGTGCTGACGCAGCACTATTTGATGCTCCAGCGCAACTTGTTCTACACCGGCATCACGCGGGCCAAACGGCTGGTCGTGCTGGTGGGCACGCGGCGGGCTATTGCCATCGCTGTACACAACGACAAGGTGCGGGAGCGGCACTCGGGGTTGAGCGTGCGGCTGCGGGAGGGCTAGGAAAGAACCCACAACACACTGGCTGGATAAAATGCAAGGGCGGGCCACAAGATGACACACACGACTCAACACCTCCTAGCGAACAAGTTCACAACACGGCCTTCCTTCCAAGAAATCTGCGACCGTCTGCCGGCGCCAGATTTGTGACTTTGCGCCAACCGTGCTATACTGGCCCCGGTTGTTCCCGCCCTCACCCGCCGAACTCGCCTGGCGTGTCACCAGGCGCATGCAAGAAAACTCTAAACTGGGAGAACAGTAATGAAACTGCGCGTCCTTTCAAGTGACGACGTGCGCCGGGCGCTGCCGATGCGCCTGGCCATCGAGGTGATGAAGCGGGCCTTTGCCCAACTCTCCACCGGTCAGGCCGACGTGCCGCTGCGGACCGCGCTCGACGTGCCCCGCCACAATGGTCTCACGCTCTTTATGCCCGCCTACCTGGCCGCCGACGATGCGATGGCGGTCAAGATCGTCTCCGTGTTCAACGACAACCCGGCCAAAGGACTGCCGCTCATCCACGCGCTGGTCGTCGTCGTAGACGCGACGACGGGGGCGCCCATGGCCGTGATGGACGGGACGTATCTGACCGCGCTGCGCACGGGCGCGGCCTCCGGCGCTGCCACGGACCTTTTGGCCCGCGAAGATGCACACGTCGCCGCCATCTTTGGCGCCGGCGCACAGGGGCGCACGCAACTGGAGGCGGTCTGCGCCGTGCGGCCCATCCGGGAGGCCTGGGTCTGCGACGTCGCGCCGGAGCGGGCCGCCGCCTACGCCGCCGAGATGAGCCGGCGACTGTCGCTGCCGGTGCACGTCGCCGCGTCATCCTCCGAGGTCGTGCGCCAGGCCGACGTTATCTGCACCGCCACCACCGCGACGACACCCGTCTTTGCCGATGCCGATGTGCGGCCGGGGACGCACATCAACGGTATCGGCGCGTACACCCCCCAGATGCAGG
The DNA here is from genome assembly GCA_964420485.1 of uncultured Anaerolineales bacterium. GTDB lineage: Bacteria > Chloroflexota > Anaerolineae > B4-G1 > B4-G1 > CAYQTW01. Next base: position 1,475 of record CAYQTW010000265.1, on the reverse strand, counting down.
AAATACCGGCAGAGACGGTTCTGCGGGCTCGCGTCGTGATTGACCACCACGAGGCCAGCCTGGCCGAGGCCGGGGATCTGCTCATCCCGCTGCGGCGCGGCTCGATGACCGAGGATCACATCTATGCCGAATTGGGCGAGATTGTCACCGGTCTCAAGCCGGGGCGGGCGTCGCCGGAGGAGATCACTCTCTTCAAGTCGGTGGGCGTGGCCGTGCAGGACGTGGCGGCCGCGGGCGCGGTGCTGGAAACGGCCTGCCGGCTGGGCCTGGGAACCGAGGTGGCGCTCTAGTGAGGTCGGAGCGACTGCGCGGCTACGGCCTCGTGCTCGTCGCCGCCGGGCTGTGGGCGACGCTGGGCCTGTTCTACCAATTGCTGGTTGCCTACGGCCTGCCCCCCCTCACCATCGTCTTTTTCCGCGCCGCCATCGCCGCGCTGACCCTATTTCTGGTTATGGCTTGGCGGCGGCACGGTAGGGGCGCGGTAACCGCGCCCCTACGACGCGATTGCCCCCCCGCCTTGCGCCCGATACTGTCCTCATTGAGCACAATAAAGTCTGTCGGCGCGGTAACCGCGCCCCTACGACGCGATTGGCCCTTGTTCGTGGCCTTTGGGCTTTTTGGCGTGGCGGCCTTTTACGTCGTCTACATCCACGCGATTGACCTGGTCGGGATGGGAGTGGCCGCCGTGTTGATGTACACCGCCCCGGCCTGGGTGACGCTCTTTGGCGCGCTCTTTCTGGGTGAGCATCTAAATTGGCTCAAGGGGGGCGCGCTGCTGTTGTCCTGCGCCGGCTGTGCGCTGGTCAGCCGGGCCTACGATCTGGCGGGAGTGCGCCTGAACCTGCTCGGCATCCTGGCCGGACTGGGGGCCGGCCTCACTTATGGCCTGTACACCCTGTTCAGCAAAGTCGCCCAACGTCGCCACACGGCCTGGACCACGCTGGCTTATGCATTGGGGATAGGGGCCCTGTTCATGCTCCCGCTGCAATCGCCGGCCGCGCTGGCCCGAGCGCTGACCACGCCGCCGCTCATCTTTTGGCTCCTGATGCTGGGATTGGTGCCGACGCTGGGCGGGGGTTTGGCCTTTAACGCCGGGCTGCGGTGGATGCCGGCCAGTGACGCCAGTATCGTCGCCACGCTGGAGCCGGCCATCGCCACGTTGCTGGGCTGGGCGTTCCTGGGCGAGCATCTGGAGAGGCCGCAACTCTTGGGCGCGGGGCTGATCCTGGCAGCAGTGGTGATTTTGCAGCGGGAGAACGGCGGATTTCAGGACAGGAACGGATAGTTTTGCCATTGACACATTGTCCGACGGCGTATGTGTTTACCGTCTCGTGAGCTTGGTGCAACGGATAGGCAGCGGATAAGCGGATAGGTGGTTCCCTTCTTAATGCCAGCTGCAATCACGGCCACAGAGGCCAGGAGCTGATTGACTGACACTTTTAACATTGCTCACGGATACACACGGATTTCGTATC
>CAYQTW010000264.1:0-5186 GCA_964420485.1 uncultured Anaerolineales bacterium | reverse complement strand
GTCCTGCTCCTTTCCGCCTGCGCCGCGCCGACGGCCACGCCAACGACTAAAGCCACGGCGACACCGCTTCGCCGTCCCACAGCGCCTCCTACCCCCAGCGTGCCCCCCGGCCGCGTCCGCCCCTCCGCCATCGCTGGCTCCTGGTATCCCGGCGACCCCGACGAACTGGCGGCGATGGTGGGCGAGATGCTGGCGGCGGTGCAGCCGGTGGACGGGGCGCCCATCGGCCTGATCGTGCCCCACGCGGGCTATGTCTACTCCGGGCCGGTGGCCGCCTGCGGCTTCCGGCAACTGGAGCAGGGAAAGTACGACGCCGCTGTCATCATCGCCTCCGACCACCAGTCGCCCCTCTCCGATCCCATCTCCGTCTGGGCCGAGGGCGGCTTTGAGACGCCGCTGGGGGTGGTGCCAGTGGACGTGGAATTGGCGCAGGCGCTCGTCGCTGCTGACCCCCGCATCACCGGCGACCTCGCCGCCCACGAAAGCGAGCATCCTATCGAGATCGAACTACCCTTCCTCCAACAAGTCTGCCCCGGTTGCGCCATCGTGCCGGTGCTGATGGGCAATGACGACGAGGAAACCGTGCAGGCATTGGCCGACGCGCTGCTGGCGGCGCTCCATGGCAAACGAGCGGTCATCATCGCCTCATCCGACCTGTCCCACTACCCCACCTACGACGACGCGCTCACCGTGGACGGGGCGACACTGGCAGCCATCGAGACCCTCGACCCGGCGCGGGTGCAGGAGACAACCGACGAGATGATGGCGGCGGGCTTTTCCAACTTGGTGACCTGCGCCTGCGGTGAGGCCCCCATCCTGGTAACAATGCGGGTCGCGCAGGGCCTGGGGGCCGACACGGCGACCATTCTCCGTTACGCCAACTCTGGCGACGTCAGCGGCGACCGTGGAAAGGTAGTGGGCTACGGGGCAGTAATGTTCTGGCGCTACAAGCCGCCCGACCTGACTGAGGCTCAGCGCGAAGAGTTGTTGTCGCTGGCCCGCATGACCATCGCGGAATACCTGGAGACAGAGAAAATCTCTGACTACGAGACGAGCGATCCAACACTAAACCGCCGCTCCGGAGGTTTCGTCACGCTGAAAGAGCACGGAGAGTTACGCGGCTGCATCGGCCACATGTGGGCTGACACGCCGCTTTACCGCGTCGTGCAAGAGATGGCCGTCTCCGCCGCCACGTCCGACCCACGCTTTCCCTCTATGAAAGCTGAGGAACTGGACGCGGTGAGCATCGAAATCTCGGTCCTCTCGCCGCTGCGCCGCATCACCGACACAGAGCGGGTCGAGGTCGGTACGCACGGGTTGGTGGTTGCGCAGGCGGGACGACAGGGGGTGCTACTGCCACAGGTGCCGGTCGAGCAGGGGTGGGACCGGGAGGATTTCCTGGAGAACCTGTGCCAGAAGGCCAATCTGCCCCCCGACTGCTGGCGCGAGGGAGCGGCGTTGTACACCTTTACGGCAGTGGTGTTTGGGGAATAGCCTCAGACCACCAACACCGCTCCTGTCACCAGCAATATGACGGCCACTATCTTTTTGAACAGCGCCTCGTTTACGCGCGTCTGCAACCAGGAGCCGGCCAAGACGCCAGCCACCAGGAACGGCGCCATCAGCAAGGCGAAACGCAGCACCTCGCCGGTGAGCAGCCCGTTGGCGGTAAAGAGCACCATCTTGTAGCAAGCGTCGGCGAAGAATATGCCGTAGAGCGTGGCGCGGAAGACTTGTTTCTCCTCGATCACGTGGGAGAGGTAGATGATGATGGGCGGCCCGTTGACGCTGAACATTGCGCCCAATGCCCCACCCAGGAAACCGCTGAGGGGCGCCAGGTAGGGCATCGTCCGGCTGTGTCGCGTTGGGTTGATGGGGCGCTGCTCGCGGAACAGCGCCAGCAACGCCCAACCGATCACCAGCAGCCCCAGGATGCGCTTGAGCAAATCGTGGCCGAAGGAGAGCAATACCCACGTGCCGATGGCGGTTCCCACCAGTAGCCCGCACAAGAGCAGGAGAAACAGCCGGCGATTGACGGAACGATAGTTGGACGCAACTAGAATAACACCGGAGGTAAAGTCAAAGAGCAAAAAGACGGGGGCGATGAATTTGACGTCGAGGATGAACATTAGCAGGGGGACGGCGAACAACGCACTGCCAAAACCGGAGACACCCTTGACAAAGTGCCCGCCGAAAATGATCAGGCCGGCCAACAGGACAACACCGATTTCAGTAGGGGCCATCATTAGTCCTCGTTGATCAATAATTTGAACTGCCGCGCCGTGCCCACCGCCTGCCCCTGCCAGTGGTTGTTCATATAGACCAGCGTCAACGGCGCCTCGGCGTCCAACTGGCGAACCCTGGGCACCCACTCTACCAGTTCCTCGTCGCTGTAGGTGTAATCGTACCGCTCCCAGGCCTCGTCGTGCTGCCACCACTTGGCGCGGTTCCGGCCGTGAAAGCGCACGTAGGCCACGGGGCCGGTGGCGACCGCTACCGGCGGCACCAGGCTCTTGAAGCGCGGTTGGTCCACGCAACAAAAGCCCAGGTCGAGCGCCCGCAGTTCGTCAAAGGTGCGCTCGCTGATCCAATCGCGGGAGCGAAACTCGACCACGACCGGCAAATCACCAAACCCAGCACGCACTCGTTCGAGATAGGCGCGGTTGGTCTGGTTGGCGTGAAAGGAGTAGGGGAACTGGGCCAGGACGCAGGCGAACTTTTTCGCGTCTATCAGTGGCGTCAGCGCCGCCGCGAACTGCTTCATCTGCGGCTCCGGCTCCTCCCGCTCGTGAGTGATGCCCCGAAAGGCTTTGACCGAGAAGAGGAAACCCTCGGGGACCTTGTCCGCCATCCGGCCCAATGTGCGGGCGTCGGGGATGCGGTAGTAACTAAAGTTGAGTTCACAGGTGGGGAACTCGCTACCGTAAAAAGCCAGCCACTCCTGTTTGGGCAGGTCTGTTGGGTACACCGGCCCGACCCAATCCTTGTAACTGAAACCGCTGGTGCCGATTAGAATAGTCATCATCCACCTCCCGACGTCACTCTTTGTCGCCTCAGATTGCTCCTCTCCAGCAACTCGCGCCAGACGCCAAATACCCCGATCCTGGCCGCCTCACGATGAATGTAGGCCAGGTCCAGTTCCGGGCCCGACACGCGCAAGATGCCTTCGATGTCGTCCAGGTAGCGGCTATTTCCTTCATTGCAGCGGGCCAGGGAGGGATCGGCCTGGGTCTGGGCTGCCAAAATCCACAGCCACGGCTCGTCCTCACGGTTGCGCGGCAGGTGATCCAGCACAGCCTGTCGCCAGGCCGCAACCCACGTGTGCACGTGTTTTTCGGTCACGTCTATCCCCCATCCCCGCTAATCACGCGACGTGCTCCAATCCGTCCCCATCCTCCCAATCCGTGTTCTGTCACGCCTATCCCCTGCCCCCGCCGGTCACGCGGCGCGTGCGCCCGGCCGCCTCGGCTGGGCCGACGATTCCCAGATCCTCCATCTCTTGCATCAGGCGTGCCGCACGCGGGTGCCCGATGCGCAACTTGCGCTGCAGGAGTGAGGCCGAAGCAGTGCCGGTCTGTTGCACCAGTGTGATGGCCCGCTGCAGCAGGTCATCGTCCACGTCGTCCTCGACCGGGCCACGCTCTCCCGGCCGCATCATGCGCTCCCAGGGGGCCTCCTCCTCGACCGGGCCGGCCTGCTCGCGCCAGAACTCGACCACGCGCTCCAGTTCTTCTTCCGAGACGAAGCAACCCTGCACGCGCACCGGGTAGCCCGCGTCAGACGCCACGTAGAGCATGTCACCCCGGCCCAAAAGCGTCTCCGCGCCAGGCATATCCAGGATCACCCGCGAGTCAGTCTGGCTCACGGTGGCGAAGGAGATACGAGCCGGAAAGTTGGCCTTGATCAACCCCGTGACCACGTCAACGCTCGGTCGCTGCGTCGCCACGATCAGGTGAATGCCGGTGGCGCGGGCCATCTGCGCAATACGACACAAGGTGCGCTCGACCTCGTCGGGGGCCAACATCATCAGGTCGGCCAATTCGTCTACCAACACGACGATGCGCGGGATGAGGGGCTGCCCCTGCTGTTTCATCATCAGGTTATAGTCATCGAGATTGCGCGCGGTAGCAGCGGAGAAACGCTTGTAACGGTCGTCCATCTCCCACGCTACCCAGCGCAATACCCTGACTACCCGCTCCAGGTCTACCTCCACCCGACCGTAGAGATGCGGTAGGCCATTGAAGCGCACCAGTTCTACCATCTTGGGATCAATCATGACCAACCGCAGTTCGTCAGGCTCGTTGTTATAGATCAAGCAGGTAGTGATGGCCTTGATACAGACCGATTTCCCCGATCCGGTGGTACCGGCGATGAGCAGGTGCGGCATCGTGGACAGATTGGCCACGATCGGCTCGCCGGCCACGTCACGGCCCAGGGCAAAGGCCAGCGGCGAATTGATCTTGCGAAATTCTTGCGACTCCATCACCTCGCGGACGCCCACCAACTGGATTTTGCTGTTGGGCACCTCGATGCCAACGATGGAGCGGCCAGGCACGGGCGCCTCGACGCGCAGACGGGAGGCCGCCAGCGCCAGCGCCAGGTCGTTTGCCAGCGTACTGATCTGGCTGACCCGCACCTTTTTGCGCGGACCACGCCCCCCGGAGCGATCCACAAAGCCGGGCCTGACGCCGAACTGAGTGACGGTGGGGCCCATGCGCACCTCGGCGACCTCCACCGGCAGACCGAACTGGCCCAAGGTCTTTTCAATAATGCGCGATTTCTCTCGAATCTCTCCATTGGTCAACGCCGGCCCTTGGGCCTCGTTCAGCAAATTGAGCGCCGGCAGGGTGAATTTGCGCCGGCGCCGGCGAGCAGGAGCGGGCGACGCGGGCGCAACACGAGTCTCGACCTCGACCGGAGCCGGAGCCGGTGCAGCGCGACGGGGTTCCCCGGCCAGGCGGGCTTGGGGCAACGGAGCAACCCGCGACGGGGCATGTTTCGGGTGCGGTTGTTCAACCTGCGCGGCGGGCGTGGGCAGACGGCGCATCCCGCCTACGATGCACTTGGCGTCGGCAAAAGTCCAGTCAAAAGTCAAGCCCAGGCCAAGCACTAGAAACGCCAGTAGAATGAGAACTGTTACCAGCCAACCCAGATAGGTCGAGAGCATCACAGAGACAGCCCACCCG
>CAYQTW010000263.1:0-5197 GCA_964420485.1 uncultured Anaerolineales bacterium | reverse complement strand
GATCACCAGTCCGCGCACCCCACTGTCGGCTACGAGCACGTTGCAGCCGCCGCCCAGCACCCGCCACTCCACGCCGTGCCGCCGCGCCAGTTCCACCGCCTCGACCACCTCGTCCACGCTCTCACAGACGACGAGCAAGTCGGCCGGGCCGCCGATGCCCAGGCGCGTATAGTGCGCCAAGAGTTCATCGCGCCGGACGCGCTGCCCCAACGCCGTTGCCAGAGTGTCCAGGTCGGGACTAGCAGTCACCTTTTCCCCTCACTTTCACCAGGCGCAGTTTCAACGCCACCACCTGGCACTCAAACCCCCGCCGGGCACGCTTTCGCTTCCGCACGCCTTTTAGTCGCCCTCCCATCCGCCCACCACCCTCGTTTTCCTCCATCCCTTTCGTCGTCATCTTTCCGTCTCCCTCCTCCCGCCTCTCGCTGTCCATTGTTCATTGTTCATTGTTTCATTGTTCATTGCTTCATTGCCCAATATCCCGAGCAACCATTCACCAACCCGGTCCCCATCCCCTGCGCCCAGCGTCAGCACCACGTCGCCGGGCCGGACCTCGGTGCCCAGCCATACCACTGCCTCGTCCAGCGACCTCGCACAGCGGGCATCGGGGTGCTGCATCGCTGCTACCACGCCGGCGCTGCTGACACCCAGCGTGTCCGTCTCGCGGGCGGCATAGATGGGCAACACAATGACGTGATCGGCCGCGCCGAACGCCTGCGCAAAGTCCGCCATCAGCGTCTTGGTGCGGCTATACGTGTGAGGCTGCCACACTGCCCATAAAGGCTGGTTAGCAAAACGCTGTTGCGCTGCCGCGAGCGTGGCCCGGATCTCCGTCGGGTGATGGGCATAGTCGTCCACCACGACCACGCCGCCGGCCTCACCCTTGATCTCAAAACGCCGTTCCGTCCCGCGAAATTCGGTCAGCGCAGTCCGCGCCACGCGGAAGGGGACCTGGAGAAAATCCGCCACCGCCAGGGCCGCCATCGCGTTGGAGGCATTGTGGGCGCCGGGCACTCGCAGCCGCACCAACCCCAGGTGCGGGCGCGGCCCCAGGTACGGGCGCGGTGACCGCGCCCCTACGTCTCTGGGCACAGCCAGAAAGTCCACACCTCCGGCAAAGTTGGGCCGTATCTCCTCGGCCCGCCACTCCGCTCCTTCCCCCAGCCCAAAGAACGTTACCGGCGTCCCGGCGTCCCGCCTCCGCTCGCCGAGTTCCCGCGCCACGGGGTCATCCCAGCCGGCCACCAGCAGTCCATCACGCGGCGTCAGCGCCGTGAATTCTTCGAACGCGGCCTGGAAATCGGCAAAGGTCGGGTAACAGTCCGGGTGATCGTGCTCGACGATGGTCACCACCTCCACCTGAGGTCTCAGGCTGAGGAAGGTGCGGTCGTACTCGTCCGCCTCGATGACGAAAAGCGGCCCTTTGCCGGCGCGGGCGTTCGTCTCTAGCCCGGCGATCACTCCACCGACGATAAAAGTCGGGTCGCGCCCGGCCTCTAGCAGGATGGAGGCGATCATGGCCGTCGTTGTCGTTTTGCCGTGCGTGCCGGCCACCGCTATTCCCACGTGCCCATCCATCATCTGGCCGAGGAACTGGGGGCGCTTTAACACCGGGATGCCCGCCGCCCGGCTGGCGAGTATCTCGACGTTGTCCGGCGGCACAGCCGACGAGACGACCACCAACTCGGCGCCGGTCACGTTTTCCGCCCGGTGCCCGGCAAAGACGCGGGCCCCATCTCGCGCCAGCGCCTCCGCGACCGGCGAAAGCACCAGGTCAGAGCCGGAGACCTCCCCCCCCTGCTCCAGCAGCACGCGGGCGATGGCCGAGAGCCCGGCCCCGCCGATGCCGACGAAATGAACGTGTCGTGCCCGAGTTTTCATATCACCGCCGTCAGATGAACACGATGATTACGAATATAAAAGCGACCGCCACTGAAACGTACAATACTACCTCATATTCCTCGATCCACACTGGCGGTAGAAACGCCATCAAATTGGCCGATGGGGAATCGGGTTCAGGCGGCACAATTCCTCCGATCCCCGTGGCATCGGGAAGATAAACGGTCTCCATCACAGGCTTCCCATCCCTCATGACCGGATTACCGTTGTCCATCTTTTGCTGCTCGACCCACATGTCCTGGGGAACACCGTAGTGAGCCGTGTCGAGGAACGAAAGCAGCGTGCCGACGATGAGAAAACCATTGAGCAGGCCGATAAAGAACCCCAGCAGGATGTCCTGCAGTCGCTCGCGGGCCACCTTGGCTCCCAGTTGCGCGACAACGGTTGGGCTGGCGTATCCGAATATGGTGATGATGACGAACAACACTGCGCGGGTGTAGAACTGACCCTCCGCAGGCAGACCATCGAACATCTTTTTGAGTGGCAGTTCGGGCATCAACAGGACGTGCTCCACGAATAGCGCCAGGATGGCGCTAAAGGCGACGATAATTTCCTTTGCCCAGCCACGCAGGCTGCCGATCACGGCAAACAGAATCGCCAGGCCAACGAAAACCGAGATTATTGGTATCATCCGCTACCGCCTCCCTCCCCAGCCCCGCTGTGCCAGTGTCAACAACTCGCCTGCCAGGTGCACCGCTGCGCCAGGGCGTGCCAGTGCCTGCATCCGCTCCGCCATCTCCTCCAACGCCGCCCGGTCGTTGAGCAGACGAGATACTGCTGGCAACAACTCCTCGGACAGCCGCCCATCCTCAAGCACGACCGCCGCTCCCCGTCCGGTCAGGTATTCGGCGTTGACCCGTTGGTAGCGCCAGGCGTGCGGATATGGCACCAGTACCGCGGGGAGCCCAAAGAAGGGCAACTCCCCCAGCGTCGAAGCCCCCGCCCGGCAGACCGCCAGGTCGGCCGCTGCCAGCGCGGGACCCATCTCCTCGTGCAGATAGGAGAAGACGTGGTAACGGGCCTTTAACGCCGCCGGCAGCGCCCGGCACCGCTCGGACACCCACGGCCAATCCGGTTCCCCGCTCACGTGTACCACCTGTGTCAGTTCCAATATCCGCTCCAACTCCTCGCCCAATGCCTGATTGAGGCTGCGCGCTCCCCGGCTTCCCCCCAGCACCAGCAACACCGGTTCGTCGAGCGCCAACCCCAGCGTCGCCCGCGCCTCTGTCCGCTCGAAAAGATGGCTGTGGAACTCGGCCCGCACCGGATAGCCGGTCACCACCACCTTGCGGGCCGGAAGGTAAGCCCGCGAATCCTCCACCGTCACCGCCACGCGCGTCGCCAGGCGGGCGATAAAGCGTACTGTCCAGCCCGGCTCGACATCGGGCAGGTAGACCAGGATGGGCACCCCCAGCGTCCAGGCCGACAACGCTACCGGTACACTGGCGTATCCCCCGGTGGCGAACAGGGCCGCCGGTCGCTCCCGCCGTCCCAGCCGGTACGCGGCCCTCCATCCCTGCATCAGCTTGATCAGGTTCCGCGCCTTGTGCCAGGGGGCCAACCCGTGTATACCCCCCGCCGGCACTCCCGCGAAGCGTAGCTTGGCCCGCTCGACCAAGTGCTTTTCTACGCCTCCCTCTCCACCGATGTAGAGAATATCAATCTTCTCAGCGGCCAGTGCCTGTACGACGGCCAGTCCGGGATAGACGTGTCCCCCGGTTCCCCCACCCGCGATCCAGATTCGCACGCCGACGATTTCCTTTCCTCGTCCGTTGTAGGGGCGGGGTAACCCCGCCCCTACCAATTCGCCTGCCTCGTGAGATGTCAGGGTTACCCCGCCCCTACCAATTCGTTTGCCTCGTGAGATGTCAGGGTTACCCCCCGCCCCTACCAATTCGCCTGCCTCGTGAGATATAGGGCGGGGTTACCCCGCCCCTACCAATTCGTTTGCCTCGTGAGATGTAGAGCGGGGTTACCCCGCCCCTACCAATTCGTTTGCTTCGTGAGATGTAGAGCGGGGTTACCCCGCCCCTACCAATTCGTTTGCCTCGTGAGATATAGGGCAGGGTTACCCCGCCCCTACCAATTCGTTTGCCTCGTGAGATGCTCAGCAACAATCCGACCCCGGCCAGCGACGTCACCATCGCAGAGCCGCCAAGACTGATGAACGGCAGCGCGATCCCGGTGAAGGGAATCAGCCCTGTTATCACCGCGATGTTGATCAATGCTTGAAAAGTCAGCCAACAGGTGACGCCGCATGCCAGAACAGCGGCGAAAGCGTCCGATGCCTCTAGCGCGATCTTGAAACCGCGATAGGCCACGAGCGCGAACAGCCCTATCACCACCAGGCAGCCCACAAAGCCGGCCTCTTCACCCAGTACCGCAAAGATGCTGTCCGTGTGCGGGGCCGGCAGGTAGCCCAATTTCTGCTGCCCCTGCCCCAGTCCCACGCCGAACAGCCCGCCGCTGCCCAGCGCGATGAGTGCCTGCCGGACGTGATACCCGACGAGCGTCGGGTCGTGCCAGATTTGCAGGTACTCGTCAATGCGTTGTCTGGCGTAGGGCAGTTGATTGACCAGGATGACAAACGTGATGCCGCCAATAGCGCCACCGGCGGCCAGTTGAAAGATGTCGGCGCCGGCGAAAAAGAACATTGCCAGCGCGGTCAGCACGATCAATGCCACCGCGCCCATATCCGGCTGCATCACGATCAAGCCGGCCACCACGCCGATCAACACAGCAAACGGGATCAGTCCGTAGGTCACGTCGCGGATTTGGTTGCCCTTGGAGGTCAACCAGACCGCGATATAGATCACCAGTGCCGGTTTCGCCAATTCGCTGGGCTGAATCGAACCGTCGAGAAACGACCGCCGCGCCCCAAAACGATCATCTCCCAGAAAGAGCACTAGAAGCAGTAGGAGCAGCGCCCCCCCCATAATCGGCACTGCCATCTGTCGCCACCAATCGTAAGGGATCGCGGCGACTACCACTAGCGCGACCAGGCCCAGGCCCGTCCAGAGGAACTGCCGCGATGCGATGCGAAAGGAATTTTTGTACTCCTGGTACGACCAGTCAAAGGTGGCGCTGTAGACTAGCATCAAGCCGATGACGAGCAGACCGGCTACCGCCAACGCCAGGATGTAATCAGGGTTGGCGTGCTCCCGCCGGGGCTGTTTTTTCTGCCGTGTTTGTGCTTTTGCTGTCATCTCTTTGTCCTTCTTGCCTCGGGTCGTAGGTCGGATTGCCAATAGCGCGAATTCGCGGGCAGGGGTTGTCACTGCATAGCAGTGGCGGTTTC
>CAYQTW010000262.1:0-5198 GCA_964420485.1 uncultured Anaerolineales bacterium | reverse complement strand
TGCACGATTCGTGCCAGCGGTGTCTGCACCCCAACCCGGTCGGCGCAGACATCGTGCTGGGCGATCCGCTGCCCGAAGGCGACCCCGAACAGGCGTGGGCTCCGGTACTCGAGTTTGAGGCCCTGCCGCCCGAAGAGCGCTACGCCTATTTTGTCCAGGAGGCCGAACGCTGCATTCGCTGTTACGCCTGCCGGGAGGCGTGCCCGATGTGTTATTGCACCGAGTGCTTTGTGGACTATACCACCCCGCGCTGGGCCGAAAGCATGATCACGCCCAGCGGCACGCAGGCATGGCACATCATCCGCGCCTTTCACCAGACGGGACGTTGCGTGAGTTGTGGCGCGTGCGAGCGCGCCTGCCCGATGGACATCAAAATGACGTATCTGGTGGACAAGCTCAACTACGACATGGTGCAGCAATACGGGTTCGAGGTCGGAGCCAGCAATGAGGCCCAACCGCCCTTTGCTGCCTTTACCCTGGACGATAAAAATCGGTTCGTCCGCTAGGAGGCAGGAGCCTGATGTACAAAATTTTATCTAAAGCCGGTCTGCCTGGGCTGATTGAAAAATGGATGGAACAGGCCACGGTGTATGCCCCGGTGCGCCAGGGCGATTTTACACAGTTCGAACCTCTCGACGATCCGGCGCAGGCAGATCTCTATTACACAGCCAACACGCGCTATCCGCCCAAGGCTCTCTTTTTGCCCCAGTCGGAGATAATGTTCCGCGCCAAAGACGGCGAGCTCGAGTCCACCGAGGATGAGGTATCCTCGCGGGTGATCCTGGGCATCCATTCTTGTGATACTCGCGCTCTCCAACTGCTCGACGGCGTCTTTTTGGCTGGGGACTATCAAGACCCCTACTGGGCCAAGAAGCGTGAACAAACAACGCTCGTCGTCCTGGGCTGCGCCGACCCGTGCGAGACCTGCTTCTGTACCTCGGTCGGATCGGGGCCGTTCGACAAGCGTGGTGCCGACGTGATGCTCATTAACATTGACGACAAGTACGTGGCCGATGTGCGCAGTGAGAAAGGGCAGGCCCTCTTTGACCATCTGCCGGACGCATCCCAGGAGCAGGTCGTCACCTCGCGTCAGGTGCAGGCCGCAGCAGCGGCCAAGATGGAAAAGCCTTTCGAGAGCGAGGGCATCAAGGACAAGCTGTACAGTCTCTTTGACAGCGACTTTTGGCCCAAGATCCAACAGTCCTGCCTGGGGTGCGGAATATGCACTTTTCTCTGTCCTACGTGCTACTGCTTTGACATCGTGGACGAAGCGCAGCGCAACGAGCGGGTGCGCAACTGGGATACCTGTATGTTCCGCATCTATTCTCAGGAGGCGTCGGGGCACAACCCCCGTCCTACGAACACGGAACGGGTACGCCAGCGCATTATGCACAAGTACGCTTATTTCGTGGAACTCTACGACGAGATCGGTTGCACCGGCTGCGGACGTTGTGTGCGCTATTGCCCGGTGAACCTGGACATTCGTCAGATCATTCGCAGTGCGCAAGCCTGGGAAGAATCATAGGCAGGGGAGAGCAAAATGCACAATCCGTACAAACCCATTCCGATGCGCATTGCGCGCACAGTCGTCGAAACCGACGACCAAAGCCTGAAATCCTTCGAGCTGACCTTTGAAAGGAAGGCGGATCAGGAGAAATTCTTCTCCAAATACCGGCCCGGTCAGTTCTGCCAACTCTCCATTTTTAGTAAAGGAGAAGCGCCCTTTGGCGTGGCTTCGGCCGCGTGGGAAGGCGACTTTGTGCGCTTTACCATCAACAAGATTGGCGTCTTTACACGCGCCATCCACGAGATGAAACCAGGTGACACTATTGGCATGCGCGGCCCGCTGGGCAACTGGTATCCCATCGAGGACTGGAAAGGCTCAAACATCGTCATCATCGGCGGTGGGTACGCTTTCACCACCTTGTTTACTCTGGCCCAACATCTGCTGGCCCCCGAAATTCGCTCCCAGTACGGCGACCTGACCGTGATCTATGGAGCGCGTGAACCGGGTCTCTTTCTCTACAAAAAAGTGATCGAAACCTGGTATGAACGAAAAGACATCAACTTTTACCAGACGATTGATAACCCGCGGGAGGGATGGGGCCATCTTGTCGGCTACGTGCCGACCGTCACCAAAGAGATCGCCCCTGCGGCGGAGAATGCCGTGGCCTTTGTCTGTGGGCCGCCGGTGATGATCAGGTTCACGCTGCCGGTGCTCAACGAACTCTGTTTTCCTCCCGAGCGCATCTACACCTCACTGGAAAAACGGATGAAATGCGGCATCGGCAAATGTGGGCGCTGTAACGTCGGCCCCAAGTACATCTGCAAAGATGGTCCGGTCTTTACTTTTGCAGAATTGCGCGAGTTGCCGTCTGATCTATAAAAAGTATCGGTGTGGAGACGCGATCCGTCTGTAAAAAGAAATGAACGCTTAACTTGGTGAAAGAGGAGTACAAGATGAGTGGACGAGGAACAATGCAGAAGAGAGCCAACGAGCGCGAGATCGTACTCGAACGGGCGATGGTGACGCGCCACTACATCATGACATGGGACCTCGACCGCTGCGTGGGCTGCCAGATCGGGCCGCTGGTCTGTCCCAAGGACGCCGTCATCCACGTGGAGGGTGAGATCGTGGACGGGCATCTGGCGAAGAAGCCGTCGGTGGACATTGATCCTGAAAAGTGCGTGCTGTGCGGTATATGCGAGGTGATGTGTCCTAAGAACGCCATCACGCTGACCATCAACGGCGAGCGCGAGAACCCGGTGTTGGTCTACGGGGCCTTCCCGGACTTGGTCCAGGCTACGACGTTCAACAAGAAAAAGTTCGATTGGAGCCGCAAAGACTTTGTGATTGATAACTGCCCGACCAATGTCATCAGTTACGACGAGGAGCAGGATACGCTGGTAGTGGACGATGAACACTGTATCCGCTGCCGCCAGTGCGAGATCGCAAGCCGGGGCGCGTTCCGGGTGGTGCAACCCTGGCAGGGCAAGGTGGAACTGCGGCGCGAGAAATGCGTCGAGGGCTGCCTGGCCTGCGCCGACATCTGCCCCACCCGCGCGTTGCACATTGATGACGAGGGCGAGTTAGTCTTGGCCGACTATTACTGCATCAAGTGCGGCGCGTGTATGCAAGTCTGCCCGGTCAAACCCGAGTACGAGGAGTACGAGTTCACCTTCGAGTCGCAGGGCGTGACCAAGACCATAACCCGCACGCGCATCACCAACGCCGGCGCACTGCCCGTCTGGGTCGAGCGATGGCGCGTGCGCCACGAGCCGGTGCAGAGCGCGGCGTGGATCGAGGCGCTGGGCAAGATGGCCGACGACAAGGCCGGCGCGGTGGAGATAGACAGCAAGCGGGCGCTCAAGCGGCGTGATCTGTTAAAGGCGTTGGCGGGGGGGAGAGCGTTGTTGGGGGCAGAGGAATAGCAAGTCATTGTGGCTACGCCGATCTGGATCCGGCCTGGGGGTGGAAGGGGCTTGATCGTCGTCCTGCCATACAGATGGGAGAGAGGGCTACTAACTGCTGATTACTGCCAGCACCGCCCCCGACCAAGGTGGCAGCGCCAGACCGGTGAGATACCCGGCGACGACACTCGCCTCCCCATCGCCCATCAGGTTCTGCAAGCGCGTTCCGTCGGGCAGGTGGTTGCCCATCGGAACGTCCAGGCGATAGGTCGCCGCGCCGTTGTTGAGCACGACCACCAGCACCTCGTCATCCAGACGGCGCAGGCAGGCGTAGACCTCACCCTCGGCGCGAAGGAAGACATACTCCCCCCGGCGCAGGGCCGGATGGGCCTGGCGCAGTGCGATACATCGCTTGAAATAGTCGCGCAAGTCGCTGTTCCAGCGGGCCTCGTCCCACGGGAAAGCGCGGCGGCAGTCGGGATCGTCGCCGCCCTGCATCCCAATCTCGTCGCCGTAGTAGACGCAGGGGGCGCCGGGAAAGGTCATCTGGAACAGCGTAGCCAGGCGCAGCGCTGCCTCATCCCCTTGAACCAACGTCAGGAAGCGCGGCATATCGTGGCTACTCAGGATATTGAGTTGCGCCAGCGTCACCTGCCAGTCGTAGAGGGCCAACATACCGTCTATCGCATCGGCGAACTGGGTGGCGTTCAGCGGTTGCAGCGCAAAGCCGCCGGGACGCTGAGTGGTGTCTAACCGCTCCCCGCCGAAAAAGCCCAGGCAGGCGCGGTTAAAGATGTAATTCATCACCGCGTCGAACTGGTCGCCCTGCAGCCAGCGCCGGGCGTCGAACCAAATCTCGCCCACGATGTACGCCTCAGGGTTGGTCGCCTTGACCACGCGGCGAAACTCGCGCCAAAAGTCATCGTCGTCAATCTCTTCGGGCACATCCAGCCGCCAGCCGTCCGCGCCGAACTCGATCCAGTGGCGGGCCACGTCGAAGAGAAAACAGCGCACCGCCGGGGTGTCGGTGTTCAACTTGGGCAGGGCCGCCAGGTTCCACCAGGCCCGGTAGCCCATCTCCTCCAGATCGTGCTGGTCGTCGAAGGGGCGCTGTCCCTGCTCCCAGTTGGGATAGGCGTTCAGCCCCTTCCCGGCCCGCAGCCGCTCCTCGTCAAAGTAAAACCAGTCCAGGTAGGGAGAGGCGGCCCCGTTCTCCAGAGTGTGGTTGAACTGGTAAAAGCCCCGGCTGGCGTGATTAAAGACACCGTCCAGGACAACGCGGATACCGCGCCGGTGGGCCTCGTCCAGCAACTCGCGGAACGCGGCATCCCCGCCCAGGATTGGGTCCACGTGATAATAGTCGTGGGTGTGGTAGCGGTGATTGGCCGCCGACTGAAAGATGGGGTTAAAATAGATGGCCGTGATCCCCAATTCTTGCAAATAGTCCAACCGCTCAGCCACACCCAGCAGATCGCCGCCCTTGAAGCCGTAGACGGTGGGCGGAGAGTCCCAGGGCTCCAGGTTGGATGGCTTGGGCACTCGTTCGCTTTTGGCAAAACGGTCGGGGAATATCTGGTAAAAGACGGCGTCTTGTACCCATTCGGGGATGGTGAATTCTATTGTCATGACTTTTCAATCTACGCAGTTGAAACTGCACCAACAGTTGCAAAGTCGGCCTTCGCCGACTGATTTTAACCCGCGAAGGCAGGTTTCGCAGACGTGTCGCCGGGCGGCAGTTGAAACTGCACCAACAGTTGCAAAGTCGGCCTTCGCCGACTGATTTTAAC
>CAYQTW010000261.1:0-5251 GCA_964420485.1 uncultured Anaerolineales bacterium | reverse complement strand
ACGATGTCTGCGCCGACCGGGTTGGGGTGCAGACACCGCTGGCACGAATCGTGCAACACGTCCGCTCGCTGAAAGCGGTGCTCCCCATCGCGGGTGGTGACGATCACCTCGTCGCCTTCTTCGACTGCCTGGAGCGCGTTCTCGCCCACCTGGCGCTCAATCTTGCGCCAGTCTATGATGCCTGTACAGGGGATGCCGATCAGGTACAGCCTGTCGCGGTCGTGCTGGTGCTCGATGACGAGGGCACGGACGGCGCGGCTCTCGCAGCCCCGGCAGATGATACCGATGCGCTCCTCTTTGGGCCGGCGGGTCAGGTAACTTGCCAGGTTGTTTTGGCAAAAGCCACTGTACATCAGCTTTTCGGCCTCTTCTTTCTGGGTGATAAAGGCTGGCTGTGCCCTGAGGGGCAGGGTGCCGGCCTCGAACCCGATCACCACGTCTACGATGTTTTCTTCCAGGATACGTGCGGCTTCCCGGCGAATCGCAAGAGTGAGTTGGTTCATGGTTGTTCTCCAATCGTGATCGCTCGTGTAACCAACCGCTTGATCGGGCCTATAGCCCGAATGGTCTCCTCCAGGTCGGCCAATTCCTGCTGGATACGCCCGCGCTCGCTGAGGTCAATCCAGGCAAAGCGCATCCGTTCTGCTCCCATTCCCAGATAGGTCAGAAAGCGCCGGAACTCTTCCAACTGGCGGCGAGCGCCCAGGTTGCCTTCCTTGAAGTGACACTTCTCCGGCCGGCAGCCGCTGATCAGGATTCCATCAGCTCCACCCTGTATGGCGTTCAACACAAAGAGCGGGCTGATGCGGCCGGTGCAGGGCACCTGGATCAACTTGATGTGCGGTGGCAACTGGGTGTCCATCCATATCTGGTCGGCTTCACAGTAAAGGCTGTATTGACATTGAAAGACGACGATACGGGGTGTCCATATATTGTTCATTCCGTCACCTCCACAACCGGGCTGCGCATCCATTCCCACAGATTTTCTATCAACGCCTCGTTCGAGAACTCATCCGGCAGCCCGATGGAAGCCGAGCGGCAACTGGCTGCGCACAGCCCACAGGCCATGCAGTGATTTGGATCAACGCGGGCCACGGTGCGGGTTTGACCCATGACCCGGCTCTCCACCAGGGCAATCGCCTCGTAGGGACAGACCTCGACGCACAGTCCACAAGCCACGCAGGTCAACTCATCCACTACCGCCGTTTTAAGGGAGGTGGCATATCCGGCCTGAAGGGCTAGTTCCCTGATGGCCAGGAGGACGCCCGAAATGTGAATCTGCTGGGGACAGGCCGGATAGCACAGGTCACAGGCCGAGCAGAGCCAGGTAGTCTGGTCCTCAAAAGCCTCCTGATCCATACCCATCATTGCCTTGTAGATCAGGCGACGGGGATTATACGTAGGCTCTATTTTCTGCTGGATCATGCACTTGCTGACACAGGTGCCGCAGGAATAACACATTTCGAGGTGTTCGCCGCCGGGGATGGCACGCACTTGGTCGACAAAGGTTTCAAGCTGATTACTACGATTGGTCATAAAACGATCTCCCATTGTTCTAATTCGTTGGACACAGTTATAGGTCCAATGCCCGAGTTGAGCGCCTATTGGCTTCATTCATACAACACTCTCCCCTGGTTGACCAACAAGACTCTGGATTGGTTCTGAGAGCAAGACAATGGGGCGCAGATTAACGCTCCTGTCCATAAAGTATGACTTTCATCACATCTTCCAGACAGGTTTCAAACGATGGTTGCAGGTTCTCTTTGCGCCCAACGTGCTTGTGATGAGGGGGTAGAGATAGAGACCTTGTTGCGTTATTTCCTCCAGGGAAGCAATGTCCTTTTGGGTATCGTCGGCAACCGCAGCCCAATGGTGCCACATAATGTAGTCTTCGTGCATCTCGTAGCCGGCATCGTCGGCCAGTCCGTCTGTATCCAATTGGGCCAGGCTAACATTGCATTTCTCTTCAAAATGCCGCACCTTGCTCTCGGCAAGAAAGAGCCGTTTCCTCAAATGGGACAGCCTGAAGGCAGCCCCGTGACTGATGATGGTCTTTCTCTCCTCGCGGGGAAGTGACAAAAAGATTTGTTCTGTTTGCATCTCGACGCCCATGTTCATTTCCCTGTCTCCGTCCAGGCACATCCTGGTAACTTGACCGGCCTGATTATACTCACATTTTCCCCGAAATCAATCGCCGGTGGCCTCGTTTTCATGCTCTTGTAGCGATCGGATCCCACTATGCTGGCTCGCTTTTCGTCATCGCCACTGTGAGGCGGTCCGCATACGCCAGCGATTCCTCGACCTGCGGCGCCTCGCGCATGCGGCGGGCGCGTTTCTCCATCTGGGGGCGCAGCCGTTCGATCTCCTCCAACAATTGCTCTTTGGGGATCGCGTCCAGTGTGGCCTGCATCTCGTTGAGCACTCGTGCGTACTTGTCACCCTCGGCTGCGCTGATCCACTCGATGCGGAAACGGCCCGGCGTCATCCCCATCTTGCTAAACGTTTTGAGCAACCGGCCAGCACGCTTGGCACCAACCCGCTGGCCGGTGATGTAGTGACAGTCCTGCTCGTGGCAGCCCGAGTAAAGCACTGCGCCCGCGCCTAGACGGAAAGCCTCGTAGATAAAGTCAGAGTCCATACGGGCCGTGCACATCACGCGCAGCCCGCGCTCATTGCTCGAGTACTCAAAGTGACTGGTCCCGGCCAGGTCGGCGCCGGGGTAGGAACACCAGTTGCAGCGAAAAGCCAGTATCTTTTCCTCCGGCTTATCGGCCAAAAGTGCGTGGATCTGGGCCAGGATTTGCGCGTCGGTAAAGTGTAACTGTGTGATGGCATTGTGAGGGCACTCGGCCACGCAGCCACCGCAGCCGTGGCACTTGGCGGTGATGATGTGCGCCGGCTTGCCTACCTCGTACTCGACAGCGCCGTAGGGGCAGGCCTTTTCGCACATACCGCATTTTTTGCCCTTGGCGCTGATGCAGCGATCCTCCCAGACGTGGGCCACGACGGGTTCAATCTCCCACTCGGGGGCGTGGAGCACGCGCCCGGCCCGTGCTGCTGCGGCGGACCCTTGCGACACGCTGGCGGGGATGTCCTTGATTCCCTGGCACGCGCCGGCCAGGAAAATCCCATCGGTGGGAGTGTCCATCGGGCGCAGTTTGGGGTGATACTCCATAAACCACCCGCCGGGGCTCTGGCTGATGTTGAGCACAGAACTCATCGTATCGGCGTCGGGCTGTGGGATGGCCGCCTGATTGAGCATCACCATATCGTACTCGCACTCCACGACGTGCCCCAAATCCCTGTTCTCCGAGTGGACGAAAAGATTGCCCGTTTCAGGGTCTTGGGTGATCAGGCTGGGACGGCCCTGGATGAAGCGGACTCCCATCTCGCGTGCCCGGTCGTAGAATGCCTCGTATCCCTTGGAGGGAGTGCGGATGTCTATGTAGTAGATGGCAATGTCCATATCGGGGTGGGCTTGCTTTAGCAGGATGGCGTTCTTGATGGCGTACATACAGCAAAAGTTCGAGCACCAGGGGTTGAAGCGTTTGTCGCGGGAGCCAACGCAGTTGACGATGGCCAACCGCCTGGGATTGGCCCCGTCGCTGGGGCGGATCAGGTTCCCGGCGGTCGGGCCGGCCGAGTTATTGAGCCGCTCTATCTCCATCGCCGTGATCACGTTGGGATAGCGCCCGTAGCCGTATTCGGGCATCACACTGGGGTCAAAGTGGCTGTAGCCGGTGGCGACGACGATCGCGCCGACATCCTCCCAGACCAGGTTATCCTCGATGCTAAAGTCAATGGCATCCAGTTTACCGCAGGCTTCGACGCACTTGTAGCAGTGGATACAGGCGTCGAGGTCAATGGCATAGATAAGGGGCACCGACTGGCTCATAGGCACGTCTATGGCCTTGCGCGGGGCCAGGTTCATTTCAAAATAGTTGGGAACCT
The DNA here is from genome assembly GCA_964420485.1 of uncultured Anaerolineales bacterium. Lineage (GTDB taxonomy): Bacteria > Chloroflexota > Anaerolineae > B4-G1 > B4-G1 > CAYQTW01. Next base: position 1,300 of record CAYQTW010000261.1, on the reverse strand, counting down.
CGATGGGGCAGACTGGTACACACTCACCACAACCATTGCAGCGGTCAGCGTGTACGTATCTGGATTTTTCTCGCAAGAGCACCTTAAAGTTGCCGACAAAGCCTTCCACGCGCTCGACTTGAGTATACGTTTTCAGGTCTACTTTGGGGTGACGCGCCGCGTCAACCATTTTGGGGGCCAGAATTCATATACTACAGTCCATGGTGGGAAAGGTCTTGTTGAGTTGCGCCATCACTCCACCAATCGTGGGCTGTTTTTCCACCAGGACAGTCTCGATCCCCTGGTCAGCCAGGTCCAGCGCGGCGCTGATGCCGGCCACGCCCGCGCCGATGACCATCGCCCGCTTGGTGATGGGTACCTTGATCATGTCCAATGGTGTCAGAAAATTGGCTTTGGCGATGGCGGAGGCGGTCAGGGACTTGGCTTTTGCCAGCGCGCCTTCGGGGTCGTGGCCGTGAGCCCAGGTGCATTGCTCACGGATGTTGGCCATCTCCATCAGGAAGGGGTTGAGCCCAGCCTCGGCCACGACGGCGCGGAAGGTCGGCTCGTGCATCTTGGGCGAACAGGCCGAAATCACTACCCGGTTCAGGTTGTACTCTTTGATGTCCTTTTTAATCTGGTTCTGACCGCTATCAGCACACGCGTACAATGTATCAGTCGCGTGAACCACGCCGGGCAGCGTGGCCGCGTACGCGGCCACGACCGCCGGGTCAATTACCCCGGCGATGTTGGACCCGCAATGACAAACGTACACGCCAATGCGCGGGTGCTCGTTTCCGTTATCTCTTGTCATAACCACTCCTTGTTCGAGTACCCTTTGCGGGGCACGGGTGCATTGTGAATAGACTGGGTGATTTGGTGATTTGTTGAATAGGGACTATTTTACCGCAATATGCCGTAATTGGCGAATCGGCGAAAAAGTGGCAGGTCCAGACCCAAAGTGGGCAAAGCAAGCCGAATTTACTCGTTCAGCCGCTGGATCTGACGATCCAGCTAGAGCGGGCGGGATGATTATTTCTCTGGAACTCCCTAACCTGGACAAGCCAGAACCAAAAAGATTTTTGACAAGATTTACAGGATTTACAGGATGAGGAAAAAATCTTGTCAATCCTGTAAATCCTGTCGAAAATTGTATCTGCTCAATATCCTGGGGTAGGGGCAGGACTTGCTCCTGCCCACAAGGACGACCGCAAGGGTTCGCCCCTACCTATTGAGAGGATACCGAAAATTCTTGCTCAATGTACAAGAATTTCATTGGTAAGGTACTAACTGGCATTGGCATAACAAGTACCTCGCCTAC
>CAYQTW010000260.1:2410-5271 GCA_964420485.1 uncultured Anaerolineales bacterium | reverse complement strand
GCTATGGAAAGCGCGGCTACGTTAAAAGTGCCCCAGAATATTGAGATGATACGACTCGCTGATATGACCTCTCTTACCTTTGCTGAACACCAACGCGCGCTCATTGAGCGCCCCATTGTGCGCAAGCTCTTCCTCGAAGGCCCCGCCGGCAGCGGCAAGACCACCGCCGGCGTCGGGCGGCTGCTGCACCTGCTCGATTCCGGCGTCCCGGCCGGCTCGATCCTGGTGATCGTGCCCCAGCGCACGCTGGCTACGCCGTACCACGACGCCCTCCGCCGCTCGACCGTCCGCGCCGGCGGGCAGGTGACGGTGCTGACCGTCGGCGGCCTGGCCCAGCGCACGGTGGACCTCTTCTGGCCGCTGGTCGCCGAGGACGCGGGCTTTGGCCATCCCGACGACCCGCCCACCTTCCTCACGCTGGAGACGGCCCAGTACTATATGGCCCGCCTGGTGCGCCCGTTGCTCGACCAGGGCTACTTTGAGACGATCACCATTGACCGCAACCGGCTCTACAGCCAGATCATTGATAACCTCAACAAGGCCGCCGTCGTCGGCTTCCCGTACACCGAGATCGGCGAGCGGCTCAAGGCCGCCTGGTCCGGCGAGCAGAGCCAGCGGCGCATCTACGACGAGGCCCAGGCCTGCGCCACCCGCTTCCGCGAGTACTGCCTGGCCCACAACCTGCTCGACTTTTCGCTCCAGATGGAGGTGTTCAAGTACCTGTGGACGATGTCTCCGTGCCGCAACTATTTGCTAGAGACCTACCCCCACCTCATCGTGGACAACGTCGAGGAGGATACGCCGGTAGCCCACGACCTGCTGCGAGACTACCTCCCCCACTGCCGGTCGGCGCTCCTGCTCTATGATCAAGGAGCAGGCTACCGTCGCTTCCTGGGCGCCGACCCGGAGGGTGCCCGCGCGCTCAGAGACCTGTGCGACGAACAGGTCACGTTCACCGAGTCCTTCGTCACCTCCCCCGACCTACGTGCCTTTGGGAATCAATTGGCCCACAGCCTGAACCGGCCCGCAGAGACTTTACCATCCGCCATCCGCCATTCGCCATTGTTGTACGAATACCACCGCTACTACCCCGAGATGCTCGACTGGGTCGCGGAAGAGATCGGCAGGTTGGTGCACGAGCGGGGTGTCCCGCCGGGGGAGATCGTCGTACTGGCCCCCTTCCTCCCCGATGCTCTGCGCCTCTCGTTGATGAACCGGTTGGAGGCGCGAGACGTGCCAACCCTCTCCCACCGCCCCTCGCGGGCCCTGCGCGACGAACCGGCCACCCAATGCCTGCTGACGCTGGCCGCCATCGCCCACCCGGAGTGGGGTATCTGTCCCAGCCCGTTCGACGTGGCCTACGCGCTGATGCAGGCGATAGATGGCCTGGACCTGGTGCGGGCGCAACTCTTGACCCAGATAGTATATCGTATCATTGCTTGCACTGAGCTTGTCGAAGTGAGAGGCCGTCCCACGCTGACCTCTTTTGACCAGATCGTCCCCGAAATGAAAGAGCGCCTCACTTTTGTGCTAGGCGAGCGGTACGAGCGCCTTCGTGGCTGGGTTGACGATTATGCCGCTGGCCCAGAAATGGAACTGGACTTTTTTCTGGGCCGCCTGTTCGGCGAGGTATTATCGCAGGCCGGCTTTGGTTTCCACCGTAACTATGACGCGGGGAAGGTGGCGGCCAACCTGATCGAGTCGGTGCAGAAATTCCGCTGGGTGGCGGGAGGGAAGATTTCTGGTGACAAATCCCTGGGGCAAGAGTACATCGAGATGGTGCAGGACGGCGTGATCGCGGCCCAGTACATCCACAGTTGGCAACTCGAACCGCAAGACGCGGTGCTGCTGGCCCCGGCCTATACCTTTCTGATGAACAACCGGCCGGTGGACTACCAGTTCTGGCTCGACGTCGGGAGCAGGGGCTGGTGGGAGCGGCTGTACCAACCACTCACCCAACCTTACGTGCTCAGTCGCCACTGGCCGCGCGATGCGGTCTGGACCGACGCCGACGAACACGAGGCCCGGCAAGAGACGTTGCACCGCCTCACCCAGGGATTGATCCTCCGCTGCCGCCGCCAGGTCTACCTGGGGTTCAGCGAGTTGAGCGAGCACGGCCGCGAGCAAAAGGGACAATTGCTGCGGGCCATCCAGCGGGTGCTCTTTAGAACACGGGTGCGCGTTTACCGGGCTGTGCCTGGTGCAGCGGATAAGTAACGGATAAGCGGATGGGTGGGTGCCCTGGTCATCCATTTATTCGCTTTTCATCCGTTGCGCCTCGACTTGGGCAAACAATTACGAACGTGGATTACAGGTACCGACATGTTCAAACCCAGACCAAAGCAACAAGAGGTCCTCGACTACAGCGGCGGCAAGATGGGCGTCTCGGCCGTCCCCGGCAGTGGCAAGACCTACACCCTCTCCTACCTGGCCGCGCAGATCGTCGCCAGCGGGAGGCTGGACGACGACCAGGAGGTGCTGGTCGTCACGCTGGTCAACTCCGCCGTGGATAACTTTGCCGGGCGCGTGGCCGGCTTTGTCCGGGAGCGCGGATTGCTGCCTAACCTGGGCTACCGGGTGCGCACGCTTCACGGCCTGGCCCATGACATCGTCCGCGAGCGACCGGCGCTGGTGGGCCTGGCGGACGATTTCCAGATCGTGGATGAGCGGGAGGCCAATCAGATGTTGCAAGACGCGGCGATGGCCTGGTTACGTGCCAATCCCTACATCGCCGACGATTTCCTGTCCCCCGACCTGGACGAGAAGCGGCAGGATTGGGTGCGCCGCACCAAGTGGCCCGACCTGGTGACAGGTGTCGCCCGCAACTTGGTCAGGTTGGCCAAGGACCTGGAGGCCACCCC
>CAYQTW010000260.1:0-2310 GCA_964420485.1 uncultured Anaerolineales bacterium | reverse complement strand
AACAAACTAACCAACCAACCCCTCCCCCTGGTGGAGATGGGCGCCGCCATATACACCGACTACCAGCGGGCGCTGCGCTATAGTGGCGCGGTGGACTTTGACGATCTCATCCGCCTGGCGTTGCAGGCGCTAGAGTTGGATCGGGAACTGTTGGAGCGGTTGCGCGATCAATGGCCTTTCATTCTGGAGGACGAGGCCCAGGACAGCAGCCGGTTGCAGGAGGCGATCCTGCGGCTACTGGCCGGTCCCAACGGCAACTGGGTGCGCGTCGGCGACCCCAACCAGGCCATCTATGAGACCTTTACCACGGCCAACCCCTGCTTCCTGCGCGACTTTTTGAAAGAGGAGGATGTTCAACCGCGCGAGTTGCCCAACTCGGGCCGTTCGACGCACAGTATCATCATGCTGGCCAACTATTTGATTGATTGGACGCAGGCGGAGCACCCGGTAGAGGCCGTGCGAGCCGCGCTGGCGCCGCCGCACATCGAGCCCACGCCGCCCGGCGACCCGCAGCCCAACCCGCCGGATGACCCCAGCCAGGTGCGCATCATCGCCCAAAAATTCAGCCCCGGTGAGGAACTGCGGGCCGTGGCCGACTCTCTGGCCCGCTGGTTGCCGGAGCACGCGGATGAGACCGTGGCTGTGCTCGTGCCGCGCAACCAGCGCGGCTTTGAGATGGTCGGCGAGTTGAAAAAGCGCGGCCTGGAGTACGTCGAACTCTTACGCAGCACGCGCGAAACCCGCGAGACGGCCGGCGCCCTGGGCAACGTCCTCAAGTACCTGGCCGATCCCGCCTCACCCAAGAAACTGGCGACGGTATACAAGGTGTGGCGGCGTGAGGACCGCGACGACGATGAGACCAAGAAGCAACTCGAATGGGTTGCCAGGAGATTGGCCAAGTGTCGCCGGGTCGAGGATTTCGTCTGGCCGAGGGTGGGTCGGGATTGGCTGGAAGGGCTAGAGATGGCGGACGATTTTCCAGACATCCACGAGCAGTTGCGCGAGTTCCGCACGCTGGTCCGGCGCTGGCAGGAGGCGACCTTGCTGCCGGTAGGCCAACTGATCCTCACGCTGGCGCAAGACCTGTTCGAGGAGCCGGCCGACCTGGCCGTGGCCCACAAACTGGCGGGCGTCCTGCAGCGCATGAGCGAGAGCCATCCCGACTGGCGCCTGCCGGAACTGGTCGAGGAACTGGCAGTCGTGGCCAGAAACGAGCGCCGTTTCCTGGGGCTAAGCGCCGACGACCGGGGCTTTGACCCCGAACGGCACAAGGGCAAGGTGGTGGTGGCTACCGTCCACAAGGCCAAGGGGCTGGAGTGGGACCGGGTCTACCTGATGGCGGTCAACAACTATAACTTTCCCTCGGCCCTGCCCCACGACCAGTTCATCTCTGAAAAGTGGTTTGTGCGTGACGGCCTGAACCTGGAGGCTGAGGCGCTGGCCCAATTGGAGGCCGTTCTCTCCGAGGGCTCTTTAGGCGTGTACGAGTATGAGCAGCGCGACGTGACTCAGGAGGCGCGGCTGGAGTACGCCGCCGAGCGGTTGCGGTTGCTCTACGTGGGCATCACCCGCGCCAAGAAGGAATTGGTCATCACCTGGAACACTGGCTGGCGCGGCGATTTGCAGCCGGCAGTGCCGTTCATCGCCTTGCAGACATTCTGGGAGAAGGGAACGCATGACGTTGCCGGGCCGATATTTAACAAATTCACTACAGTTGACAAATTCGTTACAACATGATACGATAGAAATCGTTGGGTTTTTCCTCAAGGACAAGCACCCGTTATTACAAGGGGTCGCTCGGTTTCGGACATTCACTACCTGTACGGTGGCTTGGTACTGTGAGAGGAGAAGGAACCTATGCCCTCTATTCGTGAAGACTACGATCTGGGTCCATATCGTACTGTCCAGCGCCTTCCAACACCACACAAGAATGATCTCGTCGAAGCATGGCTCTCGCAACTCCCCAATCAGCGAGAGCAAATAGTCCTTAACATCCTGAGAATCCCCTAATACAGTAGACTACGATCTGTACCTGTACGACCCTGATCAAGTCTTAGTGGCTTGGTCAGATCAATACGGCAAAGGCGTTGATGAACACATCGAGTATGATCCAACTGCAACAGGTAGATACTACATCCGCGTTCATCCTTATGAGGGTCGCAGCGACAGCGATCCATATATCCTGACAGTCACCTACGACTAGGACAGAGATCGCCTTCAGCCTTTGAGGGATTCGCTATGGATTGGCCAGGGTACCGAGGTTGAGGCGCAAACGTTGGCCTGCCCGTTGAAGAGTGAATTTGCGTCCGC
>CAYQTW010000259.1:2535-5271 GCA_964420485.1 uncultured Anaerolineales bacterium | reverse complement strand
ATTTTGTACGCAGTGGGGCTGGGAATGCAGTAGGGAGACACTTGATGGGCCATGGATCTGCGAACCTATCGCGGCCTACCGGAGAGGGGCTGGCCCGGCGGGCTGATGGATATAAAAGTTGAGCGAGGTTAGAGTGGCAAAACGCGAGCGAACCTGTTTTCTGTTGCTGACGATAGTGCTAGGAAGCAGCATTCGTTTGTCCCCCTTGTTCTTCCGATGGGTACTGGGGGTGCTGAATCTGCCGTTTGGTAACGGAGGGCTCTACATTCTATTTGCCAGGGAGATCATGCGTCACCACTATGCCCTTCCTGTCACCATTCCTTATTACACCATCAACGGTGTGCCCTATGCTTACCCACCACTGGCGTTTTACATCGTGGCCATACTGCTCGACCTCACATCGGTGGCAGAGTTCACGCTGTCCAGTTTTTTGCCAGCCATTTTCTCGTGCGTCACTGTTGTCGTCTTTTATCGGATGGCAATAGAATTCACGCAGGATGAAAGGACAGCGGCTTTTGCGACGCTAATTTATGCATCCCTGCCGGCAGCGTTCGTTGAACACCTGCCCGGCGAAGGGTTGGTCGAAGCCCTGGGTACCATCACCTTCATTGTCGCCGTCATCTGGCTGCTTAGAGCCAGCTGGTCAAACGACAGGAGATATCTGCTTCTGGCAGGTGCAGGGATTGGGCTGAACGTGCTGACCTCTCCAGGAGCTGCCTACGGGATTGTGATTTCAGCCGTCGTTCTGTGGCTGATCGGCCATTTCCGCCAGGCTCGCCTTTGGAGCGGTAGGTTGATCGCCGCGCTGGCATGGGGAGGGTTGGTGAGCGCTCCATACTGGCTGACGGTGGCTATCCGCCATACGTCGGCCATTTTCTTGAGGACATTCTTCAATCAGCACTTGAATATTCTGACCGACCTTGTATTCAAGGCCAGTATCGCCATCTCTGAGGAACCATTCCTGGCAGTGTGGGGTACGCTTGCGTTGTTGGGTTTCCTTTGGTGCCTTGCATCCCGCCGTCACCTGCTTCCTATTTGGACTCTCTCCATCTATGCAATTCCCCGTGAATTCCCGTATTTGCTCGCTGTCCCGCTGGCTCTCCTGGCCGCATACGGGTTGCTGGAAGTGGTTGTGCCTGCGTTCAGACGCCTCGAGAGGGAGCACCGGGTCTCCAAACGGATAGCCGACTTGGTGATACTGATTCTCTTGGTATACGGTCTGTGGAGTGCCCTGAACGTGTCTTTCCGTCTAGTAATTTCTGAGACGTATGTCACGCGGGAGGAATTGGAGACGATGCAATGGATTCGTGCAAACACCCCCCAGGAGGCGACCTTTCTGGTGCTGGGTGATGAACTGGAATGGTTCCCGGCGGTGACGGAGCGAACAACCCTTAACGTGCCAGAGGGGAGTGAGTGGGCCGAGACAGACACAGTTTATCGCCTTGAGGGGGACTTGAGTATGTGTCGGCTGCCTTCGTGCTGGCTGGAGACGACCCATCAGTATGGCCTCTTTCCTCAATACATCTACATATCAAAGATACCAGACACCGCGTGTGTGATAGAGGCTGCCCGGCGTGAACCCACTCTGGCGGTGGAGTACGAGAACGTGGGATCAATCCTGTTCAGGGTAGAAACAGCGTGGTCGGGTAGTCCTTGTCCAGAGTGAACGTGGAGACGACGCCAGCGAGCGTCGGTGATCGGGCTGGTGCCGTCTGTTGGACCGTGAATCGCACTGGGGAGGCAGCAGGAGTGGAGCAACCCAAACACCAGGTCACGAGGCTCCTTCTGGGCACGGCTGTGCTGCTTTACGTTGTCGTATTCAGTGTACTCGGCGTGGCGCGCTACGATACATTCCACGCCACCACCTTCGACCTGGGCATAATGACCCAGGTCGTTTGGAACACGGCCCACGGGCGCTGGTTCGAGACCTCGATTGACCGGGCCACAAATGTCGAACTGATCGGCAGTTACCTGGGCAACCACGTCCGCCCCATCCTACTTCTCTTGGCTCCCTTCTACCGGTTGTGGCCCGACCCGCGCCTACTCCTCATCTTGCAGAGCATTGCGCTGGGGTTGGCGGCTGTTCCCCTGTACTGGGTCGCCCGCCGTAAGACGGGCGACCCCAAGTCCGCCCTAGTTATCGTCTGCTGCTACCTGGCCTATCCTGCCCTCGGCTTTCTCAACCTGTGCGACTTTCACCCTATCGCCTTTTCCATCCCTTGCCTCTTTTTGGCCTACTGGGCCTTGCTGGAGGGACGGACTGCGCTATTCTGGATCGCCGTGTTGCTGGCCCTTTCCACCAAGGAGGAGATGGTGGTTCCCATAGCAGCCTGGGGCCTCGTCAATCTCTTGCAGCCGGGGAAGCGGCGCGTCGGCCTGGGCCTTTTGGCCCTGGCCGGAGCCTGGGCCGTCCTGTGCTTGGGCTTGATCATTCCTTACTTTAACGCGGGTCGGCCCTACCGCTTCTGGCAACTGTGGTCGCACTTGCCAGGTTTCTCTGCTCAACCGTCTGTCCAGGGAGGCACCGCTCAGCCCGCGATGGGCACGTCTCCTGAGACTGTCATCCTGTTCCTGCTCCACCTGGCCCTGCCCTTAGGCTTTGTCCCTTGCCTGGGTCCCGCCTCGCTCGCCGTGGCCCTTCCGTCTCTGGCCTATCTCTTGCTGGGGAATCGTCCGGCGTTTCATTCCGTCGGGTACCAGTATCCGGCCGTGCTCATCCCGTGGCTCTTCCTGGCG
>CAYQTW010000259.1:0-2435 GCA_964420485.1 uncultured Anaerolineales bacterium | reverse complement strand
GTCTCCGGTGTTACCGCTTGGGGCTGGCCTGCCTGCTGATCGGTACGCTAGGGATCAACATCCCCCTCAATCCCATTCTGCTCTACGCCCGGCAAGGGGCTTTCCGACCCGACCCGTACCATGAGCAGATTGCGGAGGCGCTGGCGCTGATCCCCCCTGAATCTGGCGTCGCTACAGTCAATCGCCTGGGGCCGGCCTTGTCCAACCGTCGCGTCCTAGTGGCTCTGGAGTATCCCCCTCCTCTCCGGCTGGATCACGTGCAGATGGCGGACTATGTGTTGCTGGACCTGGTGGACTGCCGTGCCGTCCCTGCTCTGGACCAGCGGGCCAGGTACGCAGAGATCGTCACACAGGTGATGCACACGGGCTTCTTCCGCGTGCGTTACTGGTCGGGCCGCATCCTCCTGCTGGAGCGCGGGACTCCCACGGAAGAACAGTTGGCAGCCATCTTGGCTTACGTGACCGACCTGGTCGATCAGAACCAGCCGTGCTGGCCTTGAGTTAGGCTGGGAGGTCGCCCTTTGCAAGTTGCGCTATTTGCCCATTGTTGGTATACTTAATGTGGGGTGTGCATCCGGACAGAGTATCCTGGGGGTGAACAGGTCATGTCGAACGAAATTGGGGTAATGATTGTAGATGACCATCCGGTCTTTCGTCAAGGGTTGCGGAATGTCCTTGCTATACACGAGGATATCCATATCGTCGGTGAGGCGACCGATGGACAGGAGGCGATTGAGCGGGCACAGGAACTGCTCCCAGACGTAGTGATGATGGACATTAACCTGCCAACCCTCAATGGCTTGCAGGCCACGCGCAAACTCAAATCACTCTGTCCCAAAGTCAATGTTATCATGCTCACCGCCTACGATGACGAGGAACAACTCTACCACGCCATCCGGGCTGGAGCGTCGGCCTACTATGCCAAAGACGTCAGGCCCGACAGGCTGGTGGACGTCATCCGGCACGTGAATCAGGGGTACTATGTCATCGGTGACACCTTGCTGGACGAGGACGGCATCGGTGACTGGCTCTTGAAAGAATTTCGACGCTTCGGTGGGGAGGTATTCAAAGACGAGGAGCGCTTCCTGTCACCACTCTCCCCCCGCGAGATGGAGATTCTGGATCTGGTCGTTCAGGGTATGAGCAACAGGGAGATCGCCTACCACCTGGGGATCAGTTACCAGACGGTCAAGAATCACATGACCGCCGTCCTGAGCAAACTGGGGGTGGCGGATCGGACACAGGCAGCAGTCTACGCTCTCCGGCACGGCTGGGCGCCGTTGCGCGAACAACAGACACGTCCCCAGCGTTTCTTGCCTGGTATTACAGATAAGCCATAGGAGCAAATAGAATGTCTGTTTCAACCGAGACCAACATGACGCCGTTAGAGCAACTCTTGGAAGAATGTAGTGGGGAGCACGATCAGGTTCAACGCGAACTCAAAGAGATTGATCTGCTAATCCAACAAACAACTTCCGAGGTAGAACGTCTGACACAGCGCAACACGGAGGCGACCAACCGGTTGCGGCAGGTCGAAGCGGTGCTGGACACCATGCCGCGCGAGGATATCCAGGAGGCCTACACGACTGTCCTGGATACTCAGCAGCGGATTTTTGTTATGCGGGGACAGTTGGAAAAGTTGCAGAGCGACCAGCGTAACATGACGCGTTACCTCGATCTACTCCGCAAGATAATCGAGACCGCCGGTCACGCCGAGCGTGCGCATGAATCTCTCGTCCTGGACGAGGGAGAGCCGGCACAGCCACTCGTCGTCCGCATCATCGAGGCCCAGGAGCGAGAACGGCAGCGCCTCAGCCGGCAGATGCACGATGGCCCGGCTCAATCTCTGACCAACCTCATCCTCCAGGCCGAGATTTGCGAACGGCTCTTTGACATTGATCCCGAGCGGGCGCGGGGCGAATTGGCCAATCTGAAGAATTCTGTGGCGGGGACCTTTCAGAAAATCAAAGAGCTCATCCTCAACTTGCGCCCCATGATGCTCGACGATCTGGGATTGGTCCCCACCCTCCGGCGTTACGTGGATAGTTTCGCCAACAGCACCGGCGTCCTCACTCGCCTGACGGTCACCGGTAAGGAGCGACGGCTGGTATCGCACAAAGAGATAGTGAGCCTCCGGCTGGTTCAGGAACTGCTCAACAATGCGTACGAGTATGGGCACGCCAACAACATTCAAATCAACCTGGACATGGGGGATGACCTCATTCGTGTGGCGATTGAGGATAACGGCAGTGGCTTTGAATTTGGCGAAACGCTCACCTCGCCGGATGCGGACCGGCTGGGCCTGGCGACGATGCGCGAGCGAGTCGAGATGCTGGGAGGGCAGATCCACTTTGATAGCGGCGTGGGGCGGGGAACCAAGACCAGTTTCGAGTTGCCTATCTCCCGGCAGAACAGAACCGGTACGTGAACTAGAT
>CAYQTW010000258.1:0-5298 GCA_964420485.1 uncultured Anaerolineales bacterium | reverse complement strand
AGGTATGGAAACCTCGGCTACATTGCCCCACTTTATTGAGCAGATACTGCCCGACGACGTGCGGCTCTCGGCGCCCGCAGTTGGGGCAGAGTCAATCTGTGTCCTAATAAACAGCGATGCGTCCGCCCCCAGGCATGGTGAACTCCCCAATGTGCGCCGCTCTCACCACGCCGCGCTCCGCCAGCGCCGCCAGAAGCGCGCCCAGCCGCTCCTGCCCCACGGCGATGAGCAGCCCGCCGGAGGTCTGCGCGTCGGCCAGGACGAGTTTCTGCACTTCGGAGATGGACTCGTCCCAATCCACGTGTGGTTCGACAAAGGCCAGGTTGTCCCGCGTGCCGCCCGGCACGACTCCGGCCCTTGAACAAGCGATCAATCCTCCGGGGGGTGCCAGCCGGCTGCGATCCAATTCCGGCGCACGGTGACGGCAACCAGGTTGTTCAGATTAAGGGCGGCAACGGTGGCACGTCCACAGGCAGTGCGTCCGATGATGAAGGCGCCGTCCTCGCTCCAGTAAAAGTGCCGCCTCCACTGCTGCAGGCGCGGATTGAACAGCCGCACCCGACGCCCGGTCAGTGGGTCACGACCGTGAGTCTGGTCGCTTTTGAACAGGTTACAGGAATGACACGCCAGCCAGAGGTTCTCTTCGTCGTCCGCCCCGCCTTTTGACTTTGGAACGATGTGCTCGATTTCAAGCACCCAGGGCACATACTCCTGACACACCAGGCAGTAACCGCAGCGGTTTCCTGCCTGGGTGCGCACTTTTGCGCGAAGGGCGTCGGAGATTGTCATGGCTCCAACGGCTTCCGCAGACCTCGCCGTACCGCTTCGGCCAGAGCCTCCGATTGGCGTATCCAGAGTTGATTGTAGACTTGCATCACGGCGAGCAGTTCTGGGCGCTCCCTCTCGGTCAGCGTACCCTCACGCTGCTTCTCCAGCAACTCGCTCAAGCGTCGCCCCTGTGCCGGTCTCATCCGTGCTTTGCACAACGCCAGCACTTTTTCATTGGAGAGCGAAGAAACCGACCTCTTCAGCCTGGGCGCGGTGTACACGGGGGTCAACACAATGGTCAGGGCTTCGGTGAGCGTCTCGGACAGGTCGCGCTGGGTGATGGTTGCCCAATGCCTGGCACGCTCGTACAGTTTGTCAGGTAGTGTCAGGGTCACTTGTGTGCTCACGATCAAGCCTCCTTTGCCAACGCGGGTGGTAGCCGCGCTATTCTGTGGGCTCTTTGCCTGTCATTGTAGCACGCCTGCGTGTATCCTGTCAAGCCAGGCCGCACGCTAAATCAGCGTCAATCTGTATCCTGAGTAGCACGAACAGCGATGCGGCCGGCCCCGGCTGTGGTGAACTCCCCAATGTGCGCCGCTCTCACCACGCCGCGCTCCGCCAGCGCCGCCAGAAGCGCGCCCAGCCGCTCCTGCCCCACGGCGATGAGCAGCCCGCCGGAGGTCTGCGCGTCGGCCAGGACGAGTTTCTGCACTTCGGAGATGGACTCGTCCCAATCCACGTGTGGTTCGACAAAGGCTAGATTGTCCCGCGTGCCGCCCGGCACGACTCCGGCCCCGGCAAAGGCCCGCGCTGCCTCCAGCACCGGCACGCGGTCGGCGTAAATCACCGCGTCCACCCCCGCGCCGGCCGTCATCTCCCGCAGGTGGCCCAGGAGCCCAAAGCCGGTCACGTCGGTGCAGGCGTAGGGACGCGATGACCGCGCCCCTACCTCTACCATTGCCTCGGCCGCATCCCGGTTGAGCGCCGCCATCAGCGCGATGGCCTGCCGCGCGGTGGCCTCGTCCGCCAGGCCGCGCTTGACCGCCGTGGCGATTACCCCTGTGCCGATGGGCTTGGTCAGCACGATCTGGTCGCCGGGACAGGCCGCCGCGTTCGTCACCACCCGGTCGGGGTGCACGACGCCGGTGACAGCCATCCCGTACTTTGGTTCGGTATCGTCCACCGTGTGCCCGCCGATGATGCTCACGCCGGCCTCGGCGGCCTTGTCGAGCGCGCCCTGCAGGATGCGCTGGAGCACCTCCATCGGAAGGCGGTTCGAGGGAAAGCCAACGATATTGAGCGCAAAGAGCGGCCGGGCGCCCATGGCGTAAATGTCGCTGAGCGAATTGGCGGCCGAGATCGCCCCAAAGTCGTAGGGGTCGTCGGCGATGGGCGTGAAGAAATCCACCGTCTGCACAATCGCCAGGTCGTCCGTCAGTTTGTAGACAGCGGCGTCGTCGGACGTTTCCACGCCGACCAGCACAGCGGGGTCAGTAGGCAGGGGCAGTTTCGCCAACACCCGCTCCAACACCTGGGGACGCAGTTTGCAGGCGCATCCCATACCGTGAGTGTAGTGGGTCAACATGATCTCGCCGACCTCGGCCAGCGCCGGCGCGACCGGCGCACCCTCCGGCTGCAACCGTCGCACGGCCGCGCTCACGATCTCGACGGCGCGGTCTATCTCCTCGGCGGTGGTCATCTTGCCGACGGAGAAGCGCACAGTGCCCATCGCGTACTCTAGCGGCACGCCCATCGCCTGGAGTACCGTCGAGACATCTACCTGGTCGGCGTGGCAAGCCGCTCCCGCCGAAGCCGCCACCTGCTCGCCGATCTCTGCAAGGAGCGTGTTGGCCTCGACGGAGCGAAAACTGACGCTGAGCGTGTTAGGCAGCCGCTCGTCCGGGTGGCCGTTCAGCCTGAGCAGGCCGGGGGCGTCCAATTCGCGGGTCAGTCCGGCCCACAGCCGCTCGCGCATGGCACGCATGTGAGCCACGTTGCGCTCCAGGTCCCGCCCGGCGATCTCGGCCGCCTGGCCCAGCCCGACGATCTCTAGCACGTTTTCGGTGCCGGCGCGACGGTTGGCCTCGTGGTCGGCGCCGTGGACGAACTTGGTCAACCTGACGCCGGAGCGGACGTAGAGCGCGCCAACGCCTTTGGGCGCGTATAGCTTGTGTCCCGCCACCGACAGGAGGTCTACCCCCAACTCGTCCACGCGCACCGGTATCTTGCCCACAGATTGCGCTGCGTCGGTGTGCATCAACACGCCGTGGCGGCGGGCGATGGCCGCGATTTCGGCGATGGGCTGGATGGTGCCGACCTCGTTGTTGGCGTGCATGATCGTCACCAGGATAGTGTCGGGCGTGATGGCCCGCTCGACGTCGGCGGGGTCCACCATCCCGTACTCGTCCACCGGCAACACGGTGACGCGGTAGGGGCGCGGGTACCGCGCCCCTTCGAGGTAGCGGCAAGGCTCCAGCACCGCCGGATGCTCGACGGCTGAAGTGATGACGTGATTGCCGCGCTCGCGGTAGGCAGCGGCCACGCCCTTGATGGCGCTGTTGTTGGACTCGCTGCCGCCGCTGGTAAAGATGATCTCGGCCGGTTGGCAGCCCAGGAGCGCCGCCACCTGCGCGCGGGCATGCTCGACCGCCCGCTTGGCCTGCACGCCGTAGGGATGCGAACTGGACGGGTTGCCGAAATGCTCGTAGAGGTACGGCGTCATCGCCTCCACCACGCCCCGGTCAATCGGCGTCGTGGCGTTATAGTCCAGATAGATGGGTTGTGAATTCATCCAGCCTCCTCCGTCTTTGCGAACTGAATGACGACCTCCGGCGGGCGCACGAGCGTGTTCATCAGCGTGACGTGTCGCGCTACGCCCAACAGCCTGCGCTTTGTCGCCTCGTCCGGCTCCGGCTCGATGTGGAGCGTCGCCCGCACCTCGCCGATGCGACGGGGGCGCGCCAGTTCCTCGTATTCCAATTCCAGGCTCAATCGCTCGAACGGCACGCCCCGCAGCCGGCAGGAGTTGGTCACGAACTCGCAGATACAGGCGCCCAGCGCCGCCGCGAATAACCTGGGTGCGCTCGGTGCGGTGCCCCCGCCCCCATCCTCCGGCGCCGCATCTACGACCACCGCGTGCTCGCCCACCGTCGCCAGAAAACGCAATCCGTCCACGTGTTGTACTGTGAGTTTCACTCTGACCCTCCTGGATCTCGTAGTGGCGACTTTCGCTCCGGCCTCACTTTGAACGACTAAAGTCGTTACTACGAGCAAAACTGTCCGGAATAGTAATCACGCACCCCACACCGACCCGAACAAAGTCCTCTCCGTACTTTTCGGCGAAAATCCCTATCGCCCGGTCGCCCGTGCAGTGGCACGGCGCGGCCTTCTGCACGCTCAGGTCGCGGAAATCGGCGATGATACGCTCAACCTGACGTTTGCTCGCGCCACCCAGGTGGAAGCCGCCCAGGACGAGGTAGGGGCGCAGAGGGCGCGGTAACCGCGCCCCTACCGCGCGGCGCACCATCTTTACGACGCCGGGATGGGCGCAGCCGGTGACGACGATCAACCCCTCCCCGGTCTCCACCGCCAGCGCCTGCTCGACGATGCCTCGCCCCACCTCGCCGGTGGTGTGGATGCCAGGCCGGATCTCTACCGGCTCGCGCACCTCGACCAGCGTGGTCAGCGCCCGCACGCCGGCCTTGAAGCGCGCGGGGAATGAGCGGGGCACATAGACCGTCGGGCGGACGCCGGTACCGAGCAATCCCGCCAGTCCGCCGGTGTGGTCGCCGTGGGCGTGGGAGAGCACCACCGTCTCTATCGCTGCCAGGTCAATCCCCATCCGCGCCATATTGGAGAGCAACGTGCGCCCATCCCCGCCGGTGTCGAAAAGTAGGTCGTCGCCCACCAGGCAGGAAAAGCCCCACTTGGGGACCAGGTGCGGGTAGAGTGACCTGTTGTCGTAAACTATTGTGAATTTCATTCTCGAACCTCCAGCCGGCTGCCGACGCCCACCGGGTAAAAGTCCTCCCCGTAGGCTTCCTCAAATAGCCGGCGGGCCACATCGCCTGAACAATGGCAAGGAGCCGTTTTCTGTACCCCCAATTGCTGCAAGTCCTCGACGATGGTCGCGATCTCTGCCGCGCTCGCGCCGCCCAGGTGGAAGCCGCCCAGGACAAGGTAGGTGCGCAGAGGGCGCGGTAACCGCGCCCCTACAACCTCTTGGGCGCGGCGCACAATGTTTACGACGCCCGGGTGAGCGCAGCCGGTGATCACTACCAGTCCCCGCGCCGTCTCAATCACCAGCGATTGTTCCTTGATCCAGTCCCCAAGTTCTCCCGTCGAGTAGACGAACTGGCAGATCTCGACCGCATCATGCACCTCGACCAGTTCCGCCCCGGCTTCCCTCGTAGCCTCTTTGATGCTCTCCGGGAAGGACTGGGGCAGGTAGACGGTGACGGCGTGGTTCTCCGCCAGGAAGCCGGGGCGGAACTGGTCGAGGTGCATGATGCGGTCGAGATCTGCCAGTTC
>CAYQTW010000257.1:5032-5324 GCA_964420485.1 uncultured Anaerolineales bacterium | reverse complement strand
CCTGCACGCCGCGTGACATCACCTGGGCGACGGTGACGCCGGGGCGCACGACTTTTGGCAGTAGGCGAAGGAGTTCCTCGCGCACTGCTTGCAATGAACGATCGCGGATGAGCGCGGCGGCCGCACGCTTGTGCCCGCCACCGCCAAAGTGTCCTGCCACGGTGGAGACGTCAATGTTGTCGGTGGTGCTGCGGGCGACGAGTTGGACGCGCCTGTCGAGGGCGACGAGCACGAACAGCGCCGACGGCTCTAGCAGTTCGCGCAGTTTGTGGGCCAGCGTCGAGATCTCTTC
>CAYQTW010000257.1:0-5022 GCA_964420485.1 uncultured Anaerolineales bacterium | reverse complement strand
CGCTGTTGCGCAGGCGACGAGACACGTGTGTCCTTCGATCTCGTGGGTCTCGCTCTGTTCCAGCAACCGGTCGTAGAGTTCGAGTTGCTCGGGCGCCAGGGGATGGTGCAGGAATTCGTTGACGACGGTCAGACGGGCGCCCTGTTCCATCAGCCAGGCCGCCGCCCGCACGTCGCGGGGGGTTGTTCCCTGGTACGAAAGGGAGCCGGTGTCCTCGTGGATGCCTAGAAGCAGCAGCGTGGCTTCGATGCCGGTCAGTTTGAGGCCCCGCGCCGAGATCTCTTCGATCAGCAGCGTCGTCGCGGCTCCTATCGGCTCGCCGGAGTAGGTCCAGTTGGGGGGCAGTTCACGGTCGAGTTCGTGGTGGTCAATGATGTCCACTCGCATGTCGCGTCCCATGCCTCTGAGCGTGGTCATGCTCTGCGTATCCACCAGGATGGCGTGGCTGATCTTGCGCTGGCGGGGGAGGTCGTCGGCTTGGACGAAGGGGAGTTCAGCGCCGTAGAGAGCGATAAAGGCCCGCCCGTTGCGGTTGATGCGGCGGGGCAGCACGGGAATAGCCGCCGGAAACAGTTTGCTCGCTCCCAGCAGGCTGGCAATGGCGTCGAAATCTGCGTTTTCGTGGGTCAGGATGACTTGCATACAATAATGATTATAGGCAACCTGGCGCAGAGGTCAAGCGGGCATTACAACGGATAGAGAAAAGAGCGGAAAGAAGCGGGCTGGTGTCGGAGTGAGCGCCGAGTTCTGGCACGTCCATCGAAGGGCGTGGCTTTTGATTATCAGGCTCGTGGAGCGTGGAGCAGGCTTTCCAGCCTGTGGCAGACTGGAAAGTTTGCCCTACATCTCTACCAATACCTTGAGCGTTCCCGGGCGGGCGGCGTGCTCGAAGGCGGCCAGGGCCTGGTTTAGGGGGTAGCGGGCCTGAATGAGCGGGATCACGTCCACCAATCCGCGCTCCAGCAGCCGCAACGCTGGGGCGAACGGGCCGCAGCGGGAGCCGACCAGCGTGACCTCGTCCACCACGACTATCGTCAGGTTGGTCTCGAGTGAGCCGTGATAGGTGGACTTTAGCACGATGGTGCCTCGCGGGCGGACGAGTCTCCGCGCCGCCGCGTACCCTCCAGGTTGGCCGGTCGCCTCGACGATCAGGTCGGCTCCAGGCTCAACCGAGGCATCGTCCAGTGCGGTGGGGATACCGCGCCGCGCCAGGAGGTCCAGTTTCTCCCGGTGGTGTCCGACGACGGTCAGATCGCAGCCGGTGAGGGCCAGTGTCTGCGCGCAGAGAAGCCCCAGTTTGCCGTCGCCCAGCACGACGACGCGGTCGGTGGGACGCACGTGCACCTGCTGGAGGATCTCGCAGGCGGCGGCCAGCGGTTCGGTAAAGACGGCAATCTCGTCAGGGAGGGAGGCGGGCACGGGGAGCAGGTTACGGGTGGGTAGGGTCAGGTACTCGGCGAAAGCCCCGTCGCGGCCGGCGATGCCCAGTGTGGTGCGGTGGGGGCAGTGGGTGGGGCGGCCGGCGCGACAGGTGGGACATTTGCCGCAGGCGGCGTTGATATCGCCCACCACGCGGCGGCCCTGCCATTCCTCCGCGCCGGGCGCTCGCTCCACCATTCCGACGAATTCGTGACCGGGGATGCCCTGGAACTGCATGTACCCTTTCACCAGTTCCAGGTCGGTGTTGCAGACGCCGGCAAGTTTCACGCGGATGAGCGCCTCACCCGGAGGTATCTGTGGGGTGGGGTAGTCTTCGACCAACCCTAGTTCTTGGTCTAACAGCAGCGCATGCATGATTTTGAAGGGGGTAAGAAAGGTACTCCCATTTAGTCATCTTGCTCATTTTACTCAACTACTCGTTTCTCACCTCTTGTCATTCCGGGTCTACACCGTCGCCCGCGCCATTTTGCGTCGAACGGCAGCTTTCTCCCAGACGGCCAGCAGCGGCACGGCGATGAAGATGGCCGCGTAGGTCTCGCTGACCATGCCGACCAGCATGGTGGCGATGAATGGTTTGATGCTCGCCCCGCCAAACAGAATGACGGCGATCATCACGAACATGGCGTTGAGTTGTGTCGCCAGCGAGCGGTGGATGGTCTCCAGGATGGAACGGTTGACCACTTTCTCGTAGGGTTCATTCCTGTGCCTGGGAATGTTCTCGCGGATGCGATCAAAGACGACGATCACGTCCTGCACTGAAAAGCCGATCACGGTCAGAATGGCGGTGAGGAAGAGTGCGTCTGCCTCCCAGCCGGCGAGTATGCCCATCAGCGAGTAGAAGCCAAAGGTGATGATCAGGTTATAACTCATCCCGACGATGGTACACACGCCATAGCGAAAGGCATTGGGGACACGGCGGAAGGAGAACCACATGAACGCCACGATGACGAATGCGGCGACGAGTATCGCCAGGCTCGCAGCACGGGCTACTTCACTGCCCACTGCTGGCTCCACCGTGTCGAAAGTCAGGGCATCCCGGTCTATTTTCCCGACGTGTTCTTCCAGCGCAACCAGGAGACTGCCGACCTCATTGGCTGTGACCTCGCGCGTGCGTATCTGCCAGACATGTTCTTCCGGTGCTCCCAGTGGTTGCACGATGGCATTCTCTATCCCGTAGTCAGCAAAGAGTGAACGGAGGTTGTCTTCGTTCACGTCTTGGTCAAACGTAAGCACAAAGATGCTTCCGCCAGTAAAATCAATGCCGATGCGCACAGGCTGGCCGAATTGTATAGTTGATATGACCATCACTGCGATGCTCAACGCGATCAGAATACCCGAGAAGGTAAAGTACCAGCGACGCTTTTCTACGATGTTGAACATAATTATACCCCCAACAACCACTTGTGCTCGGCGAACCACTCGCCGGCTGAGATGGCAACCAGGCGCACAAACGTGCGCGTTGCGAACACTGCCGTAAAGACGTTGATGACTGTGCCGATGAATAGCGTGATGGCGAAGCCTTTCACGATGCTGGCCCCAAAACTACTACCGACAATCGAGAGGATGATACAGATGATGATTGTCGAAAGCTGTCCATCCCGGATGGAAGGCCAGGCCCGGCTGAAGCCGATTTCGATAGCGCTCGTCAGTCGCCGCCCGCGCCGCAGTTCTTCTTTCATACGCTCAAAGATGAGGATGTTAGCGTCCACCGCCATCCCCGCCGAGAGGATGAATCCGGCGATGCCGGGTAGCGTGAGTGTAATCGGCGCCAGTTTGTAGGTCGCGATGTTGATCAGTACATAGATGATGAGCGCGATGTCGGCCAGGCCACCCAGCATCCGGTAGTAGATCAGCATAAATAGCAGCACGATGGTCAGCCCGATCACGCCGGCGCGAATAGATTTCTCTACCGATTCGGCGCCCAGCGTTGCGCCGATGCGGTTGAAACTCTCTACCCGCAATGGGATAGGGAGTGCACCGTAGCGCAGTTGGAGTGCCAGTTGACGTGCCGTGTCGTATGTGAAATCACCGCTGATCATGGCGTGTCCGCTGGGGATGGGACCTTCCACTCTAGGGCAGGAGATGACAGTTTTGTCCAACACGATGCAGAGATGTTGCCCTACGTGGGAGGCAGTGTAGTTAGCGAATATTTGAGCGGCGTCGGGGTTTAACTCGAAAGG
Organism: uncultured Anaerolineales bacterium; assembly: GCA_964420485.1. Classification (GTDB taxonomy): domain Bacteria; phylum Chloroflexota; class Anaerolineae; order B4-G1; family B4-G1; genus CAYQTW01. The sequence continues at coordinate 1,402 of CAYQTW010000257.1, read as the reverse complement.
GATGACGTATTTGTTTTGCTGCATGTCGAGTCCCACGTTCTTCAAGCCAGCGCCGGTGAGGATAGTTTCGTATATCATCTGTCCAGACGATGGTGGCGGTGAAGGCGCCGGTTGCGTGGGTGTGATGGTACTCTCGGCGGTGGGGGTGATTTCGAGGCTGCCGGTTATGATGGTAATTTTTTCTATTACGTCGCCGATGGCGATGGACTGGACAACGTCCATTCCTGTGACTACCTGACCAAAGACGGTATATGCGCCATCCAGTTGAGGGGTTGGGGCCAGGGTGATGTAGAACTGGCTGCCGCTGGACGCGCGGGTGGGATTTACCTCGTCTCCCTGCCGGGCCATAGCGATAGCGCCCTCGACGTGGGGTAACTCGATCTCTGCTGGTACGGTGTAGCCGGGGCCGCCAGTGCCGGTGCCCAGTGGATCACCTCCCTGGATGACAAAGTCAGGCTCTACACGGTGGAAGGTCAGTTTGTCGTAAAAGCCCTGCCGGGCCAGAAAGACAAAGTTGTTGGTGGTGAGCGGGGCGACTCTGGCGTTGAGTTGGACGACGATGTCACCTTTGGCGGTCGAGATGGTGGCGATGTAGGTTTCCTTGGTATCGATCTGCATCTCTGGCGGTTCGCTGTACATATCGCTGCGGTCAGCGGGGTTAGCCGGCATTGAGGATGGGCCCTCTTTTGTTGGTTCTGCAGGAGCCACCACTGCCGGTTCCACGGTAGGACTGAGAGGGGCGGGGGTTTCTGTTTCAGGTGTTATGCTGGGCCCACCCAGGGTTGTCGTGATGACAGTCCCGGGTGGCAGGGGGATGTTTCCGGCGTCAACGAACTCTAATAGCGCGGTGCCCTTGATCGTTTCCACTGCCTGCTCAGGGTTCTTGATGCCGGGCAATTCGACGATGATACGGTGCTCACCCTGGGACTGCACGACCGGCTCGGTCAACCCCAGTGCATTGATACGGTTCTCGACGATACGGCGGGCCGTTTCCATGGATGCCGTGTCAAGTTCCTGGCCTTCAGGCACGTCGGCGGCCAGCAGCACCTGAAGGCCACCTTGCAGGTCGAGCCCCAGACGGAGGGCGATATCTCGCTGGTTGATCGGTTGCCAGAAGAGCAGGTTCTTTACAAAGTCTGGATGCTCGATGCTCAGGTCTACGTACAGGGCCGCGAGTGCGATGAGTACGATGATGGTGAGTTGCCAGGTCTTGGATTTCTTCATAGTGTTCCTTTCGATAGAGTTGTCGCAAACGGGAGGGATTATAACCCGGTAGGGCGGTTGTGTCAATCTGACGCAGCGTGGTCTTCATTGGCCGTTTGGACATTGATCGGCCGTGTCAAATCAAATGATAATGAGACCGGGCTGTCTCCCTAGTACCTCACCACACAAGTTCTGATGG
>CAYQTW010000256.1:0-5341 GCA_964420485.1 uncultured Anaerolineales bacterium | reverse complement strand
TTTATTCTCTGCCCCGATGACACGGCCCCACCTCCGGCCCATCACCAGGAAGCCTCCGCCCCCAGGCGGGGGCTTTCTCGTGTGTTGCGTTATCTCTTTCGGTCGCTCATCAGTATAGCGAAAAACGCGGGGGGGGGGTCAAGCCCAGGTACCGCGGTCGGGTGCTTTCGCGCGTTGCGTTTACATCAGGCGGCTCAAAACGTCCCCACGAAAAAGACGCGGATGATCATAGCGATCACCCCCACCACGAGGGGGAACAGCAGGCCAACGATCCAGCGAAATTGTGAGCGCACATCCGCCCGCAATGTCTTCCGCTCTTCCCGTGCCTCGGCAAAGCGGCGGTCCATCTCCAGACGCAGCATCTCCCGCTCCTCCTTCGCCTCTGCCCGCAGCGTTTCCCGCTCCTCCTTCGCCTCGGCGAAACGGCGGTCCATCTCTTCCTGCACTTGAGTGAAGCGGCGGTCCATCTCCCTCAGCAGGTGGGTAATCTTGGCGCCGTTGTGCTCGACTGCCGTCTCCAATCGCTCTAATTCACTCGCAATGCGCCGGTCTCGCTCATCCAGAAAGCGGTCGAAATAAGGAGGGAACTGCACCTGGAATTGCTCAAGTGTACGCTCCTCAACCGCCGTATCAACAGTGGTTGTTACATAAGGAGCACGAGACTCTCGTACCTGTTCTTTGTCCTCTTTGCTCATAGTCGCCACTCCTCCAACGAGAGCTTTGTTCCCGATCGTCTTCAGTATAGTGGAAAAGGCGGGTGATGTCAAACCACAGATGCGTCGCCTGGGCGCACCTCCAGCGGCTGCCATCCCCTGGGGTACCGCCGCGCCAGGTCCACATAAGTCTGCTTAAAGTGGGTCCACTGGGCTTTGTATTCCTCGCCCACCGTCTTCTCCAGCACCCGCGCCGGCACCCCCACGGCAATGTGGGCCGGCGGGACTTCCTGCCGGGCCCGCACCACCGCCCCTTCGCCCACCACGGCCCACTCGCCGATGACCGCCCAGTCAGAGACGACCGCCCCCATGCCGATGATGGCATAGTCGTGGATCATTTCCACGTTGTGGATGACCGCGCCGTGGCCCACCGTGACCCAGTTGCCAATGGTCGTCTGCTCGCCGGGGCGGGCGTGGATGACGCAGTTGTCCTCGACGCTGCAATAGTCGCCCAGGATGATGACGCCATAATCTCCCCGGATGCGCGCTCCCGGCCCGATCCAGCAGCCCTCGCCGATGGTCACGGCGCCGAAAACGTCGGCTGAAGGATGAATATAAGTGCCCGCGCCGATGCGCGGGGTCTGGCCTTCAAAAGATGCGATGGTCATTGTGTGTCCTCCTGCGTCGCCTGCTCCAATTCTTCCTCCAACTCCTCCAGTTCGATCAACATCGCCGGAGGGATAGAGTGCTTGGGCAGACGCGCCTTTAGATCGGCGATGCGATGCTCCAGTTCAGCGATCTGTGCCGCTGTGCTCTCGCTTCCCATGCTAGATATTCCTTTCACGCGCCACGTATGGCGTCATTCTTGCAGGTGAGGGATAACGCAGATAAAACGCAGTATCCCCGTCCCGGTGTTCCGGTAGCCGTGAGGCTCGTCTGGCGGGATGTAAAGAGCGACGCCAGGGCGCATGGGAATCTCTCCTCCCGGCCCCTCCGCCACTCCCTCTCCCTCCAGCACGAAAATCTCGTGCTCGTAAGGATGCTCGTGAATCTCAAACGTGACCCCTGGCTGGAACTCGATCACTCGCATGGCAAAGTTGGGCGCGCCCTCTGGCCGTCCAATGACCCAGCGGATGGTGATCCCTTCCATGACGGGTTCCGCCGGTACGCTGCGATAGTTTCTACTTAGCATAATAGTCTCCTGGTATTATAGATTTTGTGGGTGGTTGACATTACCACCGATACGAAAGTTTATTTGCCCCGACATCTGGAGAGGTCAGGACCCATTATCAAAGACGGGAGACGCATGACATTGATCAATGGTTTCACCGTCAAAGAAAATCGTGATCAGCAGATGATGCTTTACGAGACCAGCAGGACGCCGGGGTTCATAATGCCGACGGGATCAAAAGTCTGCTTGAGTGCCCGCAGCACCTTTAACCCCACAGGGCCGATTTCTTCCTCCAGCCACGGGGCGTGGTCGCGGCTGATGCCGTGGTGATGGGTCAGTGTGCCGCCGGCAGCCAAAATGGCATCGGTAGTGGCCTGTTTGATTACCCACCACTGGGCTTGCCTCGCCAGCGGGTCAGGGTCGGACACCTGGCGGCCCAGGAACGTCGAATAGAGCGAAGCGCCGTATTCGTAGGCGTGAGAGATGTGGGTCGTCACGTAGCCCGGGCCGCCGCCGGTGGACGTGATGGCGCCCTTCATCGTGTTGGTCATCGTCTCGTAGAGGTGCATCAGATTCGACCAGGTGGTGGCCGTTTCCAGCGTATCCACCAGGACGGAGTGACCGAGGAGCGTGTCGCGCAGGTAGGGCTGGGCGAAACGGTCGCGTTTCCACGAGCGCCCCACCGTCTGCCCCAGCGAAAGCCCCCTGTGGTCGCCACATATCTCTAACGCCAGGCTCCATTGCCAGGCAACCCACTCGGCGTCCCCGTCAAAGCCTAGCAGCATCAGGGTGCTGCCCGCGCCAAGATCATATCCCCGCATCTTCAAGTACCCCTCGAGCAGGCTGTCGGCCAGGTGGCGCAATCCGTGATGCTCGTGGCTCATCACGACGGAAGCGGCCGTCTCGGGCGCGTCGGAGAGGCGGATGATGGCCGGGCACAGTTGCGGGCTTTGCATCAGGGCGCGAAAAGCGGCGATGCCATCCTCCAAACTGTGGAAGAGCATGCCGCGATAATCCTGCACCGCCGGCAGGGGATGGATGCGCATCGTGGCCTCGGTGATGACGCCGTAGGTGCCCTCGGAGCCGATGAGCAGTCGCAGCAGACTGGGCCCGGCGGCGGTGGCAGGCGTGTCCTTTGTCCTGATGATGCCGACCGGTGTGACGACGCGCACGGCCTGAGCCAGGTGCTCAATCTTGCCGTAGCCGATGGAATTCTGACCGGCCGCGCGGGTGGCGATCCAGCCGCCGAGGGTGGAGAACTCGAATGACTGGGGAAAGTGACCCAGCGTAAAGCCCTGCGCGTTCAATTGGGCCTCCACTTCCGGGCCGGTCGCGCCGGCCTGGATACGGGCCGTGCGCGAGACTGAATCCACCGCCAGCACACGATCCAGACATGCCAGGTCAAGCGTGATCGTGGCCCGGTCGCCGGGCTCTGGCTCGACGCCGCCCAGGACGGAACTGCCGCCGCCGAAGGGGACAATGGCGACGTCACGGTCGGCGGCCCAGGCCAGCAAGGAGACGACCTGGGCCGCGTCGGCGGGGTAGACGACGGCGTCGGGGGGATTGGGGATGTACCCGGCGCGGATGCGGACCAGGTCGCGGTAGGACTTGCCGTAGGCGTGCTCGACGCGGGAGAGTTTGTCGGTGCGTACTCTCTGCTCGCCCATCAGTTTGCGTAGGGATGAGAGCACGGAAGCGCCCAGACGCGACGGGCGCAGCGTGATCTCCTCAAGGGAGACGGGCGGCGTCTCGTGCTCAATCATCTCACCGGGCAGTTCGAGCCACTCTTGGAGCGCGGGCCAGAAGGCAGTCCGGCCCTCGAGTGTATAGTCTTGGTCGAGCGTGCCCCACCCCCACCAGCGCAGGTTTTGGATGTCCATAGTTATTTATTCCTTTTCGCTTGTTCGATGTGGCGACCCTCACTCATTCTCTATTTTACCGCTGTATGAGAAGAACGTCAATAGGAATCAGGGGCTACCACACCTTTCATGAATGTGATCTAGTAGCGCCGTCAGCCCCAGGAGGTAACTGCGCCAGCCGAAACCGCTGATCTGCCCCACGCAGACCGGCGCGATGAGCGATGTGCGGCGGAATGGCTCGCGGGCGTAAATATTCGAGAGATGCACCTCGACCGCGGGCAGTCCCACGCCGGCGACCGCATCCCGCAGCGCGACGCTGGTATGGGTGTAGGCGCCAGGGTTGATGAGCACGCCATCGGCCCAGTTCATCGCCTCGTGCAGCGCGTCAACGAGCGTGCCTTCGTGGTTGGACTGCACGAAACGCAGTTGCACGCCTCGCTCAGCCGCCATTGCACGCAGCGCCGTGTTGATCTCGTCCAGCGTCACGCGGCCGTAGGTCTCGGGCTCTCGCCGCCCTAGCAGGTTGAGGTTGGGGCCGTGGAGGATGAGAATTGCGAATTGCGAATTGCGAATTGCGAATTGTGGATCGTGATCTATCATTTCTCAATCCTCGCGCCCAAGTTGTGCAGGACGGACTTTACGACGTTGGGCGGCACGTCTTCGACGATTTCCACCTCGCCGATGGCGCGGGGGAGCACCCAGCGCAGCCCACGCCCGCGCCGCTTTTTGTCGTGAGCCATCGCCTCCCAGATCGCACCGGCGCTAAAGGGCGGGCAGCACACTGGCAATCCCCAGGCCGCGAGTGCCGCCTCGATGCGGCCGGCGAGCGCAGGATCGGCCCGGCCCAGTTCGGCCGCCATCCGCGCCGACGCCACCATCCCGATACTGACCGCCTCGCCGTGGCGCAGCGCAAATCTGCTCAGTTTCTCCAGCGCGTGGCCGACGGTGTGGCCCAGGTTGAGCACGGCGCGGCGACCCTGTTCGAACGGATCCTCCTCGACGATTTCGATCTTGACGCGGAGAGCGCGCGCAATCAACCTTCCCGAAAGCTCGGATCTTTCGGGAAGGTCAAGCTCCAGTTCGGCGAAGAGACCGGGGGCGCCGATGATGCCATGTTTGATCACCTCGGCCAGACCGGAGCGCATCTCCTCGGCGGGCAGTGTCGCCAGCACGGTGGGATCAATCACCACCAGCGCGGGCTGCTTGAACGCGCCGGCGAGGTTCTTGCCCTGGGGCAGGTCAATGCCGGTCTTGCCGCCCACACTGGCATCCACCATCGCCAGGAGCGTTGTGGGCGACTGGACGAAACGGACGCCACGCATAAAAGTTGCCGCTGCAAAGCCCGCTACGTCGCCGGTCACGCCGCCGCCCAGCGAGAGCACCGTGTCGCTGCGGGCCAATCCGCCGGCGAGGAACTGCTCGTAGAGCGCGGCGACGGTGGCGAGCGTCTTGTGCTGCTCCCCGTCGGGCATGGAGCAGGCGAAGGGCCGGAACCCCGCCGACCTCAGGGCCTCCTCGACCTGCTCGCCGTAGAGCGGGGCGACGACAGGGTTGGAGACGATGGCGATACGTCCTCCCTCGGGCGCGCCCGCCGCGCGCAGCGTCCCACCGATGTGCGCCAGCAGCCCGGCACCGACGTGGATGGGATACTCGCCGCC